>CP073344.1:300000-422500 GCA_024397875.1 Amphritea atlantica | reverse complement strand
AAGCTACTCTCTGTTACCGCTCGACTTGCATGTGTTAAGCCTGCCGCCAGCGTTCAATCTGAGCCATGATCAAACTCTTCAGTTTAAATCAAGAATGCCGGAAAAAGGCATTCGGTAAATCTAGCTCAAAGCATTAAACAACTTGCATAAAAACATTTGCATGAATTCACTTATGTGTCGCTTACTTTGATAAAGCTTTTGTGCTTCATCTCAACAAGCGCCCACACGAATTATCTGATCTATCTGTTAAAGAGCGTTGCTATCAACTCTCAACCGTTGCCAGTGAGTCGTCTCAAGCGAGGTGCGTATTCTACTCAACACCCCGTTGAAGTCAACCATTTTGTTTGAGAATTTTCAGTAAATTTTCAAACCATTCTGATCGCCTTCCTGTTTTGCTATCCCGACTCGATTAACAGATTTAACTCTGTGTTATCAAGGCGTTAAACTCAACAGCCCGACTTGTTTCAGTGACCGTTTCCGGTGGCTGTCTCAAGCGAGGAGCGCATTCTACATTCTGGAGCTGAGGAGTCAACAGGGGGAGCACGAAAAAGTTAAGAAATTGTGAAAAAATCGCACTTCGAAAAGACAAGTAGCTAGAACGCGGCTACGCCGCTGGCTAGACGTCGCTTCGCGACTTGCTAGTCGCTAGCAGAGCCTTCTTTATGGGTATTGTGAAAACCCACTTCGTAAGCGAGTCTGTAGAACAACAATCTCTTAAACCTTAAACATAAAAACCGCCTCGCGGCGGTTTTTATGTTTTGTTTTGCTTTTTCTAGCAGGAAACGCAGTTTCCGTTCTCGCCACTAGCAAGCGACGAAGTCGCGTCTAGCTCCTATAAAAGAACCTTATCGCTTTTTACCTTTCTTTTTCTGCTTATCATTGTGCAGTTTCTGACGTAGCTTTTTCATCACCTGCCGCTTTGTCAGCTCATTCTTTTTATCTTTGAATGGGTTTTCACTACTCTTGAACTCAAACCTCAGAGGTGTCCCTTTTATTCCCAGAACCTTAGTAAACTTATTCTCTAAGTAGCGCTTATAGGAACCAGGCAATGCGCTGGTCTGGTTTCCGTGGATTACGATAATGGGTGGATTTGATCCTCCCTGGTGAGCGTAACGCAACTTAATACGATTGCCATTGACCATTGGTGGCTGGTGATCTGCAACAATATCTTCCAGTAAACGGGTTAACTTGTTCGTTGCCCACTTTGTCATGGCGAAGCCATACGCTTCATCGACAGAGGCAAACAGGTTGCCTACGCCACTGCCATGCAAGGCGGAGATGAAATGCATCCGGGCGAAAGAGACAAATTCCAGGCGGCGGCGCAACTGCTCACGCACCTCCTCTTTCTCGTCGCCCGACATGCCATCCCATTTGTTAACCGCAATAACCAAAGACCGACCAGAATCCAGAACATACCCCAGCAGATGCAGATCCTGCTCCGATACACCTTCACGGGCGTCGATTACCAGTACCACGACATTCGCATCATTAATTGCACGCAAAGTTTTGATAATAGAAAACTTTTCAACTGCCTGAGTGACATTCTTGCGTCGCCTGATACCTGCCGTATCAATCAGCGTATAGGCTTCCTCATCCCTTTCGAATGGAATGTAGATACTATCCCGGGTGGTACCAGCCTGGTCAAATACAACCACTCTGTCTTCACCCAGGATCCGGTTCACCAGAGTCGACTTACCGACATTTGGGCGACCAACAATGGCGATTTTCTTTTGCCGCTGGCGTTCTTCATCCTCTTCAGATTCCTCCCGAAGCGGTAGTTCCGCCAGAACGTGTTCAATTAACTGGGTAACACCACGCCCATGTGATGCGGCGATCGGCAGAGGCTCAGATAAACCTAAGCCATGGAAATCAGCCATCGCGATTTCAGGATCAAGGCCATCGGTCTTATTAACTATCAGATAGCTTTCTTTTTCGGAACGTCGCAAATGGTCGGCAATCATCTCATCTGCAGGATTCAGTCCGGCACGTCCATCCACCAGAAACAGAACGATATCAGCTTCTTCAATCGCCAACAGCGACTGCTCAGCCATCTTATAATCGATACCCGCTTCATCACCTGAAATACCGCCGGTATCAACAACAATATAGTCCCGCTCACCCAGCCGGCCTTCACCATACTTCCGGTCACGAGTCAGACCAGAATAGTCAGCGACGAGCGCGTCGCGACTTTTTGTCAGTCTGTTAAACAGTGTCGACTTACCCACATTTGGTCGGCCGACGAGTGCAATTACCGGAAGCATATTTTTAGTACCAACTTTTTAGAAACTGTTTCATATAAAACAAAATGGCGGCTAACTGACATAACAGCTAGCCGCCTGATCAGAAGCTCTGCTGTTAGTTTAACTGAAGTGCGACCAGACGGCCGCCATTCCCAAGTACATACAGAACATCATCAACCACGGCCATATCACCACGCATACCGTCACTATCCACCTGATAACGGGCTACGAAATGCCCATCAACCTGGGACATGAAGTGCAGATAACCATCAAAATCTCCCACCACAACGGTGGTACCCAGTGCCACAGGCGCTGTAGTCTGGCGGTTTTCCAGTGCAGTCTGACGCCAGACACTGGCACTGCTGCGCTGATCAAACGCCTCTATAAAGCCATTCTCCTGACTTACATAGATATTGCCAAATCCAGCGGCAAGGCTCTGATAACTTGATGCTTTCTGCGACCAGAGAACCTGGGCATCTGAGGCGCTCACAGCAACAAGACGGCCCTGATAAGAGACAATATAGATAACACCGTTAATATAGAGAGGCCGGGCATCAATATCGATAAGACGCTCCAGCTCTGTTTTCCCCTCAGGAACCGTCACCTGACGCTCCCATAATTCCGCTCCACTATCATTACGAACAGCAACCAGCTTGCCGTTGGCAAACCCTGCAATGGTCACATTGGCGGCAACGATGGGTGCACTGGTGCCCCGCAGTGTCAGTCGCGGAATCTGACTGTCGTAGCTCCAGAGACGCTTACCGGTACTTATATCCATAGCGACCAGCTTACCATTCTGAAGCTGAGCAACCGCTATGTCGGTATTCATCTGAACCGGACTCAGGGTTTCACTACTGAGTTGCTGACGCCACATCTCAACGCCATCATCGGCACTGAGCATAACCACTTCACCCGGCTCGGTCGTCACAGCCACATGGTTCGGCCCAACACCTACTCCCCCTAAAACAGGGATATCAAGATCGGTTTCCCAGATCACCGCGCCATCTCCGCGGTTAATCGCAAACACTTTACCATCAACATCCAATGCATAAATAACATCGCCGTTAATGGCCAGACTAAGCTTGTTAAACTTGTCGCCCAGCCCCGCACCAACAGAACGGTTCCACAGGACACTGACCTCTTTTTCGGTCTGAAAATCAATCAGTTCAGCCGGTTCAATCTCGACCTCACCACCCCACCAGCCACATGCTGTCATCGTCAGCATACTGGTAGTAAGCAGTAACACTCTGCATAGCTGTTTCATCTGTTAACTTCCTTTTGCAGCCAGACTATCAAGCTTCAGGTTAAGCAGCGGACGCGCTCCCTGAGGGGCGTCAGCCGCAGCTGACTGATAGGCTGCCCGTGCTTTATCTACCGCTCCGGCCGCCAGATAAAGATCACCTTTCAGTTCAGCAACACTGACACTGAAACTCGGCTCTTTAAGCCCGTCCAGTAGAGTTATCGCCTTATCAGCATCACCCATGGCTGCCATAACCCGCGCTTTACGCATGGTGGCTACCGTTTTCATGACACTATCTTCTGACTGCGCCAACACCCAGTCCAGCTCGCTCAACGCAGCCTCATAATCACCTTTATCAACATACAGGCGCGCACTGAACAGAGCCCCAAAACGAGCATAGGCGGTATCACCGTATTCATCTTTAAGCGATTTAGCCAGATGCGCAGCAGTCGTCCGCTGATCATCGGTCGCTTGTGGCGCACTTGCCAGCTGTACCGCCTGAACCAGGTTCTGATACATTGTGCCGGCATTTTCAGCAGTGATACGCTGATTATTTTGCCACGCCTTCCAGCCGAAAATAACCGCCAGTGCCAGAGCGAGAGTCAGCACTAAAGACTTACCATTCTCTTTCCACCAGTTCTTTAACGCTTCAACCTGTTCTTCTTCAGTGCGCATATCCGACACAGCCAGCTCCTAATCGCCTTTCTAAATTTAGTTATTATGCCTGTTGCTGCTGCAGCAAGCTGCTCAGGTTGTTGACCTGAACATCGTATGTTGGTTCAGAGTTATACCACAGGTTTGCAACCAGCGAGCCGTTTTCTTCTCGAACCAGCACCACCCAGGGAGCGCCCACCTGTCGGGCTTTACTGCTGATATTTTTCAGACCACTGCAGTGCACCCTGATTCTCAAACCTGGAATTTCATCGCGTAACTGCTCAGCCAATACGATCAGCTGCGGCTGCAGCCCTTTATGCTCTGCCGCAAGGTAGAGATCAAATGGCTGCTTAACCGCTTCCGGAACCACGGCTAAGGTTTCCAACAGCAGAATAAGACGCTCGACCCCCATGGCGAACCCTACCGCCGGGGTTGGTCGCCCACCTAACTGCTTAACCAGACCATCATACCGCCCACCGGCACACACAGTACCCTGAGCTCCGAGCTTATCGGTGACCCATTCAAAAACGGTCTTGCAGTAGTAATCGAGTCCACGTACAAGACGCGGATTCAACTCATAAGCGATCCCCGCCTGATCAAGCATTGCACAGAGTTCGGCAAAGTGCTCCCGGGACTCTTCATCCAGATAATCACTCAATGAAGGCGCACCATCCAGCAGCAACTGGGTCTGAGGATCTTTACTGTCCAGAATTCTTAATGGATTGCTACTCAGGCGCCGCTGACTATCCTCATCCAGCTGATCTTTTCGCGCCAACAGATAGTCAACCAGGGCCGCTTTGTAATCGGCCCGCGCCTCGTTGCTGCCAAGCGAGTTCAGCTGCAGGGTAACCGAATCAATAATGCCTAACTGTTTCCACAAACGCGCGCTGAGCATTATCACTTCAGCATCAATATCAGCGGCGGCCATGCCAAAGGTTTCGACGCCGATCTGATGAAACTGACGGTAACGCCCTTTCTGCGGTTTTTCATAGCGAAACATCGGTCCCTGATACCAGAGCCGCTGAGTCTGATTAAACAGCAAGCCATGCTCTTCGCCGGCACGTACACAGCTGGCAGTACCCTCAGGACGCAATGTAAGGCTTTCGCCGTTACGATCCTCAAAGGTATACATCTCTTTCTCTACGATATCGGTGACTTCGCCGATGGAACGCTTAAAAAGATCTGTCTGCTCGACGATCGGCATACGGATCTCTGAATATCCATAAGCACCGAGCACCGATTTCACACTATTCTCAAGAAAATGCCAGACCGGTGTCTGGTCTGGCAGGATATCATTCATTCCACGTATGGCTTTAATCTTGGCCAATGTTCATTACCCGATCTGTTACGACTTTATTCATTATTGAGGCAGAGTTAAACGCACCACACCTGAACGGCTATCGCGGTTAAACTCTACCGGCGTACCATTAAAAAACACCTCGCCTACCGCTTCAACCTTGCCAAGCAGGAGCTTAATCGGTGTTTCTCCGGTAACACTGAGTTCACTTCCAGCAGGCTTAACCCGCATGGCCAGCACCTTACCGGTATGATCTTCAACACTAACCCAGCACTCATCGGTAAAGGTAATCCGCAGTGAAGCATCGGTACCGATGACCGGCTGCTGAACAGGTTCCTCGACGGCATCCCCCGCGACAACCAGAGTTTCTGGTCCATCGTCAGATTCAGTGGAAAGCGCCTCAACAGACGAATCCGTTGTGGCATCAACAGTGCTTTCTTCCTCAACAGCTTCTTCAGGCATAGCAGGATCAATCTCAGCCTGCATTCCCCCCTGAGCGTCAGACTCTTCGGTTATACCTGATGGTACGATCAGAGTACTGCCATCAACCGACTCAACTTCCACCGATTGCGCCGCCGGCATCTGGGATACAGGCTGCCCTTCTCCCTGCTGAGTTTTCCACCACCACACGGTCGCAGCGACGATCACCAGTATAAATATCCAGGCTGACCATTTAATAACCGGATCGCCAAGCTTCGCAGTTGACTGCACCCCTGGCGCAATACGAAACTGAGGCGCAGCGCCTGCCCCGGTACGACCATAAAGCCGGTCAAAAAGGTCCAGATAGCGCTTTGTGTCCAGTTTCAGCAGCCGGGTATAAGACTGCACATAACCGCGGGCAAACACCATACTTGGCAGCTCATTGAATGCACCACGTTCCAGTGAGTCGATATACTTCTCTGACAGCCTTAGCTCACGGGCCACATCACTCTTAGTCAGCCCCAGCTGTTCCCGGGCAACCGGAAGCTCGTGTGCCGGAAAATCTGTTTCGATTCCTTCAGCTTCTTGATTCAGCAACTGCTCATTACTCACGGAGTCGACTCCTTATACTGCTGATACTCTTCTGAATCCGGAAACAAGTTCTTGAGAATCAGACCATAGGTCGCAGCATCAATGCCGCTATTCTTCAGCCGGGAGATCTGCACCCCAAGCCACAGACTCTGCGCGGAATGCTGAACCTGCTTAGCATCCACCATTGCACTGTACTGGTCGAAAAAACTGACAGCCTCTTCCAGATCACCTTTCTGCAGCATCACATCAGATAGTTGCAAAATCGCCAGAGGTCTTTTCGGATTCAATGTCAGACTGCGCTTAAAGGCATGTTCAGCGGCGTCCAGACGATCAATCAGCCGATAACACCGGCCAAGATTTTCAAAGGCCTGGCTGCGCTGATTATAAAAGGGATCTTCGGTTGCCCGGCCCAGCTCTTTGCAGGCCTCCGGGTAGCGCTTACGGCTAAACAAAAAAGCGCCATAATTATTGTGCAGCATGGCACTATCCGGCTCTACCTTGATCGCTTTTTTAAAATAGCGCTCTGCCAACGGTGCATCTTGCTCTAACTGAAAAACCATCGCCAGACCGTTATAAGCCTGTGCAGAACCAGAATCAATCTCAATGGAGCGCTGAAAGGCAAGCTTGGCATTAGCGGTATCACTGCGGCGTAAATACTGCATACCCAGTGAATTGTACGCCTTAACCGCTTTAGGAGTGTCCTGCTCTGCTGTTGTAACCTGTTGTCCCGCACACCCGGTAATCAATAGACTAATCAGTAATATCAGATAACCTTTCAATCGTATTCACTCCTGGCGAGATTAGTTTCACTTTGCGTAATTAACGGGGCGGTTCCTGTTGCACACCACTGGCATCTTTCAGTGGGATATATTTTTCACTACGACGGGTACGGTCCATCACCTGCCCTACCAACTGCCCACACGCAGCATCAACATCGTCACCCCGGGTCCGCCGTACCGTGGTTATAACTCCGGCTTTAACCATGACCATTTTAAAGGCCTGAATCGCATCTTCAGACGGACGTCGATAGTCTGAATTCGGAAACGGGTTAAATGGTATTAGGTTTAACTTGCAGGGTAAACGCTTTAACAGCTTAACCAGCTGTTTTGCCTGACTTGGGTGGTCATTAACACCGGCAATCAGAGTATATTCAACTGTAATAACCCGTTTATCCTTCAAATTTGCCATATAACGGTTACAGGCATCAACCAGCTCGGCGATCGGATAGCGCTTATTAATCGGCACCAATTGGTCACGTAACTCATCGGTGGGCGCATGCAGTGAGATAGCCAGAGAAACGTCTGTGACCTGGCTCAGTTTATCGATCTGAGGCACGACACCCGCAGTACTTAAAGTAACACGACGCTTGGACAGACCGTAAGCATTATCATCCATCATCAGATGAATCGCATCGACGACGTTGTCGAAGTTCATCAGCGGCTCCCCCATACCCATCAGCACCACGTTGGTAACCCGACGGTCGCCATTGGGGTCAAACGGGCCAAATGAACGTATTGCCACCCGTACCTGACCGATCACTTCTGCAGCACTCAGGTTACGGTTAAAGCCCTGCTTACCGGTCGAGCAAAAGCTACAATCCAGCGAGCAACCAATCTGGGATGAGATACACAGAGTCGCCCGGCCGTTTTCCGGAATCAGTACCGCTTCAACGGCGGAGCCTCCATCCAGCTGGATCACCCATTTACGGGTACCATCCTTGGAGATATTCTGCACCAACACTTCAGGCTCGCGGATTTCAGAAACCTCACTCAGTTTCTGCCTCAGCGCCTTGCTGATATTAGTCATTTCATCAAAGCTGCTGGCACCAAACTGATGAATCCATTTCAGTACCTGAGTCGAACGAAAAGGTTTTTCGCCGATACTCACAAAGAACTCTTCCAGTTTTTTGGGAGAGAATCCGAGCAAGTTAGTTTTTGGAGTGGATTCAGTCATAACGGTCTCAACTTTCATGAAATGACGGGCCGCCGGTCAGCGGCCCGCAGGGATTACTTACCGAAGAAGTAAGCGATCTCGCGTTCAGCAGATGCTGGAGAATCAGAACCATGAACCGCATTCGCATCGATTGACTGTGCGAAATCGCGACGGATAGTGCCTTCAGCAGCTTCCTGTGGGTTAGTTGCGCCCATCAGGTCACGATTCAGAGCGATAGCATTTTCACCTTCAAGAACCTGAACCACAACAGGACCAGAAGTCATGAATTCAACCAGATCACCAAAGAACGGACGCTCTTTGTGCTCAGCATAGAAACCCTCAGCTTCTTCACGGCTCAGCTGCTTCAGTTGCATATCAACGATTTTCAGACCGTTAGACTCAAAACGAGAAACGATTTTACCAATAACGTTTTTTGCGACTGCATCAGGCTTGATGATAGAAAAAGTACGTTCGATAGCCATGTGCTATTAATCCTCTGTATAAAGTTCAGGGCAATTTGAAGCCGGCAGACTAAAGTCGCAGACTTGCCAGAAAAATGAAACGCGCAATTATACGCTATGCAATCCTCACTGAACAGCATCTCCAACCACGAAAAAGCCCGCATTTGCGGGCTTTTTCAGTATCTTCTACTGACGCTCTTCGATCCAGGCCATCTGAATCCCTTCCAGCACCTTTTCACCACAGCGATCAGGATCATCATCAAAGCCATCCAGCGCCATCACCCACTCATACAGATCAGGAAAGCTGACTGTCAGCGGATCGGTATCAGGATACTTTTCATCCAGCTCTATAGCGATATCGTAAACATCTACCCACTTCATAAACGCCTCCGGTCTGTCTTAAAACACGGGTTTCAATGACGCTCTGAAACCTGGTTGATCGTATATTTAGGGATCTCTACCACCAGATCATCATCACCCACCACCGCCTGACAACTCAAACGTGATTCCGGCTCCAACCCCCAGGCTTTATCCAGCATGTCATCTTCAAGCTCGTCTGACTCATCTAACGTGCCAAACCCCTCACGCACGATGACATGACAAGTCGTGCACGCGCAGGACTTCTCACAGGCATGCTCTATCTCAATCCCCTCACGCAAGGCTGCGTCACAGATAGTCTCACCCACATCAGCCTCAATCACCTTGCCCTCTGGACACAGTTCATCATGGGGCAAAAATATAATCTGCGGCATCAGGAATCTCCCTCAATCTCTTGAATACTATGCCCTTTAAGAGCATTTTTAATACTTTGATCCATCCGGCGTGCAGCAAAATAGTCACTGGCCTGAGACAATATTTTTACACCATTTTCAATGGCAGAAGCATCCGATCCGTTTCGCAACGCCAGCAGAATAGCCATCTGCTCACGCAGATGCTCCACCTCTTCGGCGCTCAGCAACGACTCGCCATCGGTCTGTATCGCCTGCTCCAGCGACAGCAGCAACCGATCAGCCTCAACCTGCTGTTCGCGCAGATTTCGTAACTGCATGTCACCTTCAGCAAAGCTGTAGGATGCCTTCAGCATCTCGGCAATCTCATTATCATCCAGACCATAAGATGGCTTCACCTGAATTTCGCTTTCAACCCCCGTAGACAGCTCTTTCGCTGAGACCCCCAGCAAACCATCCGCATCGACCTGGAAGGCGACCCTGATTTTAGCAGCACCCGCCGCCATCGGAGGAATACCCCGCAGGACAAACTGAGCCAGTGAACGACAATCTTCAACCAGCTCGCGCTCCCCCTGCACCACATGAATCATCATTGCCGTCTGGCCATCCTGATAGGTGGTAAATTCCTGCGCCCGGGCAACCGGAATCGATGTGTTACGGTGAATAACCTTTTCCGCCAGTCCGCCCATGGTTTCGAGTCCCAGCGACAGCGGCAGCACATCCAGCAGCAACATCTCGCTGTCAGGCTTATTACCCGCCAGTACATCGGCCTGAATAGCCGCACCTACAGCCACCACCCGATCGGGATCAATATCGATTCGTGGAGCACGATCAAAAAACTGTTCAACCCGCTCACGCACAACCGGAACCCGCGTGCTGCCACCAACCATGACAACATCATGGACCTCTTCGATACTGACACCAGCATCCTTCAGGGTTCGGCGACAGGCGCGAATCGTTTTACTCACCAATGACTCAACCAGACTATCAAACAGTTCCCGGGAGACGGTTAAAGAGATCTTCTGTCCTGCATGTTCCAGATCAACCGAAACACTCTGATTGGCCGTCAGCATCTCTTTTACCCAGCGGGCTTTCTCGGTCAGATAGCGGGATTCACCAGCAACCACCTCTTTGCCGCCGAGTTGTTCGAGAAACCATCGCGCCAGCGCCAGATCGAAATCATCACCACCCAGAGCACTGTCTCCTCCGGTTGCCAGAACTTCAAACACCCCTTTATTCAAACGCAAAATAGAGATATCGAACGTGCCGCCACCCAGATCAAAGACAGCGATAACCCCTTCAGCAGCCTTATCCAGACCGTAGGCTACCGCCGCCGCAGTAGGCTCGTTAAGTAAACGCAGCACCTTAATGCCGGCTAGCTGGGCTGCATCTTTGGTGGCCTGCCGCTGGGCGTCATCAAAATAAGCAGGCACGGTAATAACCGCGCCCTCGAGCTCGCCTTCCAACGAAGCGCGAGCACGGGACTTAAGCGTCCTGAGTATCTCTGCAGACACTTCAACCGGACTCTTATCCCCGGCTACCGTCTGCAAATATGGCATTCCACCATCCCGTTCAGTAAAACGGTACACCGCCTCACCCTCAAGCCCTTTCAGATCCTCAACACCCCGACCCATCAGACGCTTGACCGATACAATCGTATTGAACGGGTCTACCGCTGCTTTTGACAGCGCAGCCTGACCAACGACCACCCCCTGCTCGGTATAACGCACAACAGAGGGTAGCAAGTGGCTCCCTCCCTCATCAGGCAGAGTGGTTGATTCGCCACTGCGCACCGCAGCGACCAGCGAATTGGTTGTTCCTAAATCAATGCCGACAGCAAGCTTTCGCTTGTGGGGCTCAGGACTTTGTCCCGGTTCTGCAATCTGCAATAACGCCATAGTTGTTTTATTCGTCGAAAAGTTGATCTTCCAGAGCCTCAATCTCACGGCCCAGCTTATCAAAAAACTGCATCTTTCTGACACAGACCGCGGCTGCCTCGAAGGCTGAAGGCGTCGATTGTTGATAGTACGTATCAAACTGTCCACGCAGAGAACTCAGTTCCTGCCCAACCGCTACCCGAAGCATCTCCAGCTCAGCCTCCGGATCCGCTGCGCCAGCCACTTCCTCCAGCGACTCACGCAGTTCCATCTGCTGCATAAGGAACATCGGATCGAGCTGTTGCTGAGTTTCAGAGAAGGTATCAAGCCCCTCCAGCTTTAACAGATACTGAGCACGGGAGAGGGGGTTTTTCAGCGTCGACACAGCCTCATTCAGATAAGCCGTATATTGAACGGAAAGCCTGCGCTCCCGATCAGACAAATGTGAAAAGCGATCCGGGTGCAAGGTTTTTTGCAACTCCCGGCTTCGTTCAGACAGAGCCTGGAGATCCAGCTGATACGTCACCGGCAGAGCTAAGAATTCAAAATAGTTCTGGGAAATATCCATCATCTAACCAGCAGGTGAAAAAGAAGTGTTATACATTACCACAGCGCCCGGATAAACAGGCGCCATGATAACAAAGGGCTCAGATATTAAAGCTTTCGCCGCAACCGCATTCGTTTTTGACGTTAGGGTTATTAAACTTAAAACCCTCATTCAAGCCCTCTTTAACGAAGTCGAGCTCAGTGCCATCGAGATAGAGCAGACTCTTAGGATCGATAACAACATTTACACCGTCAGTTTCAAACACCTGATCTTCATCCTGGATATCATCAACAAATTCCAGCACATAAGCCATACCGGAACAGCCTGAGGTACGAACCCCCAGTCGGACGCCAAACCCATGACCGCGGGTTTTGAGATATTTGCTGACATGGTCAGACGCTGCCGGTGTCATTGTAATTGCCATGAATCCGCTTACTCCATCGAGCCCTTAGCTCAGTTATTACTTCTTCGCCTGTTTTTCTTTGTAATCGGCAACCGCCGCCTTGATCGCATCCTCTGCCAGTACAGAACAGTGAATTTTAACCGGCGGTAGCGCCAGCTCTTCTGCGATCTTAGTGTTTTTCAGATCCTGAGCCTGATCCAGCGTCATACCCTTGACCCACTCAGTTACCAGCGAACTGGAAGCAATGGCAGAACCACAGCCATAGGTCTTAAACTTGGCGTCTTCAATAATACCATCGTCACTGACCTTAATCTGCAGACGCATAACGTCGCCACAGGCCGGAGCACCAACCATACCAGTACCGATATTATCGTCCTGGTCATTCATTTTGCCAACATTACGAGGATTTTCGTAATGATCGATAACCTGTTCACTATAAGCCATAACGACCTCCTAAAGCAGTATTCACCCGATAAAGATTAATGGTGAACCCATTCAACTTTGCTTAAATCCACACCGTCTTTATACATATCCCACAAAGGAGAAAGTTCACGGAGCTTACCTACTGCTGTGCGAATTTCATCGACAGCCCGATCAATATCTTCTTCAGTCGTGAAACGACCAATTGAGAAGCGGATGGAACTATGTGCCATCTCATCATTCAGCCCAAGTGCCCGCAACACGTATGAAGGTTCCAGGCTCGCGGAGGTACAGGCCGAACCGGAAGACACCGCCAGATCTTTAAGTGACATCAGCAGTGACTCACCCTCAACATAGTTGAAGCTGACATTCATGTTGCCGATATAGCGCTGATTTTCAGAGCCATTCAGGTAGATCTCTTCCATATCGGCAAGACCATCCCAGAAACGCTTACGCAACGCTGTTATCCGCTCTTTCTCCTGATGCATCTCCGCCTTGGCAATCGCCGCCGCTTCACCCATTCCCACAATCTGATGGGTTGCCAGGGTACCGGAACGCATGCCGCGCTCATGACCACCGCCATGCATCTGCGCTTCCAGACGAACCCGCGGTTTACGGCGAACATAGAGCGCGCCCATCCCTTTTGGTCCGTACATTTTATGCGCAGAAAGGGAGATAAGATCGACTTTCATGCTCTCAACATCGATATCAATCTTACCGGCACTCTGTGCCGCATCTACGTGCAACAATACACCATTAGCCCGGGTAATCTCACCGATGGCTGCGATATCGTTAATCACACCAATTTCGTTATTTACATGCATCACAGAAACCAGAATAGTATCTTCACGCAATGCAGCGCTAACCGCTTGCGGCTGAATAATACCCTCCTTATCCGGATCAAGGTATGTGACTTCAAATCCTTCACGCTCCAGCTGACGGCAGGTATCCAGTACCGCCTTATGCTCAATCTTAGAGGTGATGATGTGCTTGCCTTTCTTCTGGTAAAAGTGCGCTACACCTTTAATCGCCAGATTATCAGACTCGGTCGCACCAGAGGTCCATACGATCTCCCGGGGGTCTGCATTGAGCAGATCAGCAACCTGACGCCGCGCTGTTTCAACAGCTTCTTCAGCCTTCCATCCGTACACATGTGAACGGGATGCCGGGTTACCGAAATTACCGTCCATAGTGAGACACTCAATCATTTTGTCTGCAACCCGGGGATCTACCGGTGTAGTAGCAGAATAATCAAAGTAGATTGGTAATTTCATTGTCTATACTTCTCCAAAAACCTGAGCCGTAGCTCAGGCAGTTACTTTTGCGGAAATAAGGGAGTCCTCAAATGACGCAATATGTCCGCGTTCCTGCCGTTCGGCAACGCTGCGCACGTCATTTCTTTCCATCAGATCAGCCAGCGATATCTGACTTAAAAAATCATGAATCTGACTACTCAGATCACACCAGAGATGATGCGTCAGACAGATATTGCCGTCCTGACAACTGCCGGTATGACCACAACCGGTGGCATCAACCGACTCATTTACAGCGTCGATAACCTGAGCAACATCGATATCCTGCTGCTCCCGGTTAAGCTGGTAACCACCACCAGGACCACGTACACTACGCACCAGTTCATTCCGGCGCAGCTTAGCAAACAACTGCTCAAGATAAGACAGGGAGATACCCTGACGCTCGGAAATATCTGCCAGACTTACAGGCCCCTTGCCGGCATGTATTGCCAGATCAAGCATTGCCGTCACCGCATAGCGGCCTTTTGTTGTTAATCGCATTACCAATCTCTCCGTCATTCTTCGTGGTTCAACGAAGCTGGTTGCATTATGCAATAACCAACTATTTTGGTCAACTATTAAACCAACCAAAACAGTCAACTATTACACGGTTCAACAACAGAGGCCTGCACGCAGGTCTCAGCTACCATTACGCTTCTGAATCGCAGTCAACATACCCCTGAGCACATTGACCTCTATCTTATCAGGCACTGCCCGTAAAATCAGGCGCCGCAACCTTGGCAACAGATTCCTCGGCTTCTCCGGATCGAGAAACTCAATCTCCGTCAGCGTTTGCTCGAGATGATCAAACATCAGCTCAACTTCACGTCCTTCAGCCAACTCCACATCCCACTCAGTGCCCCAGCGCGGTTTTACATCCTCCGCACCAAACACTTTCGCCATACGCATCTCGTAACTGATCACCTGTACCGCAGCGGCAAGGTTCAGTGAGCTGAACTGTTCATTTACCGGGATGTGCACATGCTGATGGCAACGTTGCAGCTCGTCATTCGTCAATCCCCGGTCTTCCCGCCCGAACACAATTGCCACCCGGGTCGTTTCCGGCAGCGGCGATACGATCGCCGCAAGCTCCCGCGGATTAACCAGAGGCCAGGGAATCGTCCGGCTTCGGGCACTGGTCCCCACCACCAGATGACAATCCGCCAAGGCCTCTTCCAGACTATCAACCACCATCGCCTGCGCCAGGATATCGCCAGCGCCGGACGCGCGGGCCTCAGCATCCGGATGAGGGAATTTTTTCGGCTTCACCAGACAAAGACCGGACAGCCCCATATTTTTCATCGCCCGGGCAACACCACCGATATTCCCCGGATGGGTCGTATTGACCAGCACGATTCGGACATTTTCCAGCATCTTTTACCCGCCCACTCAAAAAAGGGGCATATTTTATCAGATATTTGACAACTATTAATCCCGGACTGTTCTTTATATGACAACTGTTTTGTATAATGCCCGTTTTGCTTCCCTTACTGGTATTTACAGATGCAACCGATGGTTAATATCGCCCTGCGAGGGGCCCGCGTCGCAGGTGAACAGATCACCCGTTCAGTCGAACGACTTGATCTGATCAAATCTGAACAATCAAGCGTTATCGAATTCCTCGAAGACACTTGCAAACAAGCTGAACGCACTATCGTTAACGCGATCCATAAGGCGTATCCTGAGCATCAGATCAACTGTGAATATACAGGCACACACAAACCGGAAGACAAGGTTTGCGATGTTATCTGGACCGTTAATCCGATTGACAGCATTTCAAACTTTTCCAACGCTCTGCCAGTCTTTGCCCTGAGCATCGCCTGTCATCAGCGCGGCAAACTTGAACACGCCATCATCCTCAACCCTATTACTGGCGAAGAGTTCACCGCCAGCCGGGGCAGAGGCGCGCAACTGAATGGCAAACGCCTTCGGGTCAGCAACCGCAAACTGCTGGACAACACACTTATCGGCAGCGGTTTTTTTGGCCGCAGTAGCGATAAAGCCCACCTCGACAGCTTCCAGCAGATCTTTAAAAACATCACCCTGGAAAGTGGCAGCATCTACAGTGGCGGCTCACCTGCCCTGAATCTGGCGTACACCGCTGCCGGGCGACTGGATGGCTTTTTCCAGATAGGCCTGAACCAGTGGGAAATGGAAGCGGGCATCCTGATGATTCAGGAAGCAGGCGGCCTGCTGTCTGACTTCACTGGCAACAACAACTACATGACGTCCGGCAATCTGGTTGCCGGCAACCCGAAAATTCTGAAAGCCCTGCTACAGAATATTCGCCCGGCACTGAATGACGCACTAAAGTAAGCGGACAATTCAACCACTTACAGCAGCGACTGCTGCCATAAAAAAACCGGGCAATGCCCGGTTTTTTTTACTCCCCAATCACGCTTCAGACACAAAAAACCCGGCATATAGCCGGGCTTTTTCAGAGAAACAGATCAGACATCGAACGGATGACGCAGAACGATGGTCTCCACCCGGTCAGGGCCGGTTGAGATAATATCAATCGGCGCTCCGGTCAGCTCTTCCAGACGCTTAATGTAAGCAACGGCAGCAGCAGGCAGCTCAGCCAGAGTCTTCGCGCCCAGAGTCGATTCAGTCCAGCCCGGCATAGATTCATACACCGGCTCAACAGCCTCATAATCTTCGCTGCCACTCAAAGAAGTCACAACATTACCCTGCGCATCTTTATAGCCAGTACAGATTTCGATTGTTTCCAGACCATCCAGCACATCAAGCTTAGTCAGACAGATACCGGACACAGAGTTAATCCGGATCGCATGCTTCAGCGCAACCGCATCAAACCAGCCACAACGACGGGCACGCCCCGTAGTCGCACCAAATTCATGTCCACGCTCAGCCAGACGGGCACCGACATCACAACCCAGCTCGGTCGGGAACGGTCCGGAACCTACACGGGTGGTATAAGCCTTGGTAATACCCAGAACATAATCCAGATACAGCGGACCAAAGCCACTACCGGTAGACGTTCCGCCTGCCGTGGTATTCGATGAAGTCACATACGGATAGGTACCGTGATCGATATCCAACAACGAACCCTGAGCACCCTCAAACATGATGTTTTCACCACGCTCGCGGTATTCATGCAACTTAGCCGTCACATCATCGACCATCGGCCGCATGACCTCTGCCATCTGCAATGCTTCTTCCAGCACAGCCTCATAACTGACAGGCTCTGCTTTATAGTAGTTCTGCAGCATAAAGTTGTGATATTCCATCACCTCTTTCAGCTTGACCGCAAAACGCTCCGGATTCATCAGATCATCCACACGCAAACCACGACGTGCGACCTTATCTTCATACGCAGGACCAATACCACGACCGGTAGTACCGATCTTAGCTTCACCACGGGCAAGCTCACGCGCCTGATCAAGTGCAATATGGTATGGCAGAATCAACGTACACGCAGGACTCAGACGCAGACGCTCACGCACCGGCACGCCCCGACCTTCAAGTTCACCGATCTCTTTCAGCAGCGCTTCGGGTGACAACACCACACCGTTACCGATCATACAGAGTACATTTTCACGCAGAATACCAGATGGGATCAGGTGTAGTACCGTCTTCTCACCATCAATAACCAGCGTATGACCTGCGTTGTGGCCGCCCTGAAAGCGAGCCACGGCAGATGCCTGATCAGTTAACAGGTCAACGATTTTACCTTTACCTTCGTCGCCCCACTGCGTTCCTAAAACAACTACGTTTTTGCCCATTGGTTGTCTCTAGCGATTAATCATTCAAAAAATTTACAGGCTCTCGAGAACCCAAGTTCCATCCTGCTGCACCAACTGATGCGTGAACAGTTGCGCATCTTCCACAACCCGCTCATCCAGCATCGGTACAACACGCTCCCCCTGAGCTCTCAGCTTAGCCACAGCTTCCAGCGCTGCAGAATCGTCAACAGCCGGCACCCGCACCACTTTCCGTGCAGATTTATCCTGCACAGCTGACAACTCAACAAGAGTTTTCAGATCGGCGCTGAACCCGGTTGCCGGACGGGCACGACCAAAATCGCGCCCCACTTCATCATAACGACCACCCTTGGCAACAGCCTGCCCGAATGCCGGCACATACGCCGCAAAAACGACACCGGTATGGTAGTTATATCCCCGCAACTCACTCAGATCAAAATAGAGATCAAGCTGCGGATAGCGCTTCGATATCTGCTCCGCAAGGGCATCCAGATAATCCAGCGCTTCAATAATTGATTTTTCAACATCTGCAAAACAGACCCGTGCTTTCTGCAGCACCTCGCGCCCGCCATGCAGGGTTGGCAGCATAGCCAGATGTGCCTTAACACTCTCAGCAAGATCTGAGTTAGCCAGGAACCGTGCGATTTCAGGCAGATCTTTACGCTGTAACAGCTCAAAGTACTCGGCTTCCTGATCCGCACTCAGGGCAGCCTCACCCATCAGGCCACGGTAGATCCCCACATGGCCCAGGTCGAGACTCAGATCCTCATTAACCTGCATCGCATTCAGGGTTTCTACCATCAGTGAGATAATTTCGACATCACTGGCAACACCGGAATGACCAAACAGTTCAGCACCCACCTGCAGCGGGTTTCGGGACGCCAGCGGATTAGCTGGCAGTGTGTGTAGCACAGTACTGCAGTAACAAAAACGAACCGGACCCTGATTATTCAGATGGTTCGCATCGATACGGGCTACCTGCTGAGTAATATCTGCGCGAATGCCCAGCATCCGCCCGGTTAACTGGTCTGTAACCTTAAAGGTGTTCAGCTCCAGATCTCGCCCTACGCCAACAAGCAGGGAATCCAGGTGCTCGATCAGAGGAGTCATCACCAACTCATAACCCCAGGTATCATACAGATCCAGCAGACGCCGCCGTGCCGCTTCCACCTTCTGTGCCCGAGGCGGCAGCACCTCTTTGACGCCGTCTGGTAACAACCAGCGTTCTGCCAATGACATGTAACTCTCCGAAATACAGTGGATCAGTTAAATATATAAAGCAGGATGACGCCAGTCATCATACTTACAAAACCTGTTATACGCAGCCCCCGGTTACTCACCAACGCCAGTTGATGAACCAGGTTACGCCAGCGCTGCGGATAGAGAAAAGGCAGAATTCCTTCCATCACCAGCATCAGACAAAAGCCGATCAGTAACGGGTGCCAGAGCTCAGAATTCATTACCCACCTCAACACAACGGCACAGCCGCCACATAAAAAAACCGGGTCAAAACCCGGTTGAGGAATTCTACCACGGAACAGGCTATTTAGTGCAGCCTATTCCGTGGATTTTTTATACAACAATCGGCGTATTGCGATCACTTACCTTTGGAATTTCCCAGATAACGGAAGAAATCACTGTCAGGCTTGAGCACCATAATATCGCCCTGCTGATTAAACGCTTCTTTATACGCATTCAGACTGCGATAAAAGGCATAAAACTCAGGATCTTTATTGTAAGCCTGGGCATAAATATTGGCTGCCATAGCATCGCCTTCACCACGAACCTCCTGAGCATCACGGTAGGCATTCGCCTCAATAACCGCTTTCTGACGATCGGCATCCGCCTGGATACCTTCGGCAAGCTCTTTACCACGAGAGCGCAGTTCACGGGCTTCCCGCTCACGCTCGGTACGCATCCGCTCGTATACAGAGGCGGATACTTCCTGCGGCAGATCGATCTTCTTGACCCGAATATCGACCATCTCAATACCCAGCTCTTCCTTGGTCTGAACACTCAACGCGTTCACCAGCTCAACCATCAGTTCGTCACGCTCACCGGAGACCACTTCGGTCAGGGTTCGCTCACCAAACTGATTTCGAAGGCCCGCATCAACGTTCGGGAACAGCAGCTCTGCCGCTTTATACTCATCACCCGAAGTCGCGGTGTAGTATTTCTGCGGATCGATTACACGCCACTTAATAAACGAGTCTACGATCAGTCGTTTCTTTTCAACAGTCAGGTATGACTGAGGCTGCGCATCCAGCGTCTGCACCCGACCATCGAATTTACGAACCTTGTTGATAACCGGCCAGCGAACATGCAAGCCTGGCTTGATATCCGGGTTAACGATCTCACCGAACTTCAGCAGCACCGCCCGGTCAGTCTCTTTGATGATATACAGGGAGTTATAGCCGACCACGAGAAGAAACAGCGCGATCATTAATCCCGTCATAGATTTACCTGACATTAGCGTACCTCCCGTGATGTCGATTGCTGACGCTGACGAAGCTGTTCGATAACCTGATTAGTCACATCCCGCAGATCAGAACTATTTAAACGGCTGGCGCTACTACCGGTTGCCGCCCGGGGCCGGTTCTCGGTGAGCTTATCCAGTGGCAGATACATCATATTGTTGCCACCCTCAACATCGACCAACACCTTAGCGTTGCCCGCATACACTGCTTCCATCGCATCAAGATAGAGACGCTCACGGGTCACTTCAGGGGCTTTCTGATATTCAGTCAGCAGTGAGACAAAACGTTTTGCGTCACCCTCTGCCTGAGCCACAACCCGCTCACGATAACCGTTCGCTTCTTCCTTCATCCGCTGAGCATTACCCCGCGCTTCTGGAACAATACCATTACGGTAAGACTCAGACTGGTTGATAGAGCGCTGCTCATCCTCACGGGCCTTGATTACGTCATCAAACGCATCCTGAACCTGAGAAGGTGCTTTCGCTTCTTTAATATTGATCTGAGTAATCCGCAAACCGGTCTGATAACCATCCATATAGCTCTGCAGTCGCTCCTTCACATCACTACCCAGAATCTCACGACCCGCAGTCAGAATAGAGTTCATCTCAGAGGAGCCAACGGTATGACGCAGGGCAGATTCAGAGGCGTGCTGCAGGCTGGACTTAGGATCTCGAACCTTAAGTACATACTTAACCGGATCAGAGATAACATACTGAACCGTCATGCTCACATCAACGATGTTCTCGTCCTCAGTCAGCATCAGCGAACGGTGTTCGTAGGCGCTTACCCGGGTGACATTTTCAGTGGTAACATTATCAATCATCGGCGGATTCCACTGCAGACCCGGCATCACGGTTTCGTGATATTTACCAAGACGCAGTACAACACCACGCTCCTGCTGATCCACGGTATAGAAACCCATTACCGCCCAGCCAACCAGCAACACGACGGCAACAACCATCAGTAAACCGGCCGAAGAGCCCGCTGACGGACCGGAGCCGGAACCACCGCCACCTTTACTGCCGCCGCCTTTGCCAAAGATACCGTTCAGCTTTTCCTGCAGTTTCTGCAAGGCTTCATCAAGATCAGGCGGTCCCTGATCCTTTTTACCACCGCCGCGACGATCACCACCGTTATTCCAGGGGTCCTGATTATTCCCGTTACCACCAGGCTCATTCCAAGCCATACTGTACTCCGTTATAGAACTGTTTAAAGCATTAAAAAAATTGTAAGCAGCATAACTTAACTATGCAACCACTCGGGTTTGTTTACATTAACGCCAAGGTAGCGTTCCGGTGCAATATTCATACGACTTAATAGCTGCAGCAGATCTTTTTTCTGGATACGAACTTCCAGATCGATAACGCCCTGATCATCCACCACCTCATTCAGAACAGCCCCCTGGGCATAAAGCTGGGCACGCAAGCCCCCCTCTTCCGGCCTCAGGCTCAGCTGCTCATGAAAAATATCTCCGACCAGCAACTCAGTAATCGCCTGAAACAGCAGATCGATACCTTCACCCGATACTGCAGACAACCAGACCCGCACAGGCTTACCTTCATCGTTACGGTCGATGCGGGCGTCAGCCCGCTCAAGCATATCGATCTTATTGTAGACTTCGAGGGTCAGCACCTCATCAGCACCGATCTCTTTCAACACGGAATGCACTTCATCCATATGCGACTGACGATCTTCATCGTAGGCATCGATAACATGCAGCAGCAGGTCAGCCTCCGTGGTCTCCTGCAGAGTAGCACGGAACGCTTCGACAAGCTTGTGAGGAAGATGGCGTATAAAGCCCACCGTATCCGCCAGAATCGCAGGGCCCACGTCAGCCAGATCGATCCGCCGCAGGGTCGGATCCAGTGTTGCAAACAACTGATCTGCAGCATACACCTCGGCATCTGTGATGCGGTTAAACAACGTTGATTTACCGGCGTTGGTATAACCGACCAATGAGATAGTCGGCACCTCTGAACGACTGCGGGCACGACGACCCTGTTCACGCTGTTTACGCACCTTCTCCAGTCGCTTGAGAATACTTTTGATCCGCGCCCGCAGCAGTCGACGGTCAGTTTCCAGCTGGGTTTCACCCGGACCACGCAAACCAATACCACCCTTCTGTCGCTCCAGGTGGGTCCAGCCGCGCACCAGGCGGGTCGACATATGCTCAAGCTGCGCCAGTTCGACCTGAAGTTTACCTTCATGGGTGCGGGCACGCTGGGCAAATATATCCAGGATAAGTCCGGTACGGTCGAGTACGCGGCATTCGATCTCAAGTTCAATATTGCGTTCCTGGCCGGGGCTTAAACTGTGATTAAAAATCACCAGTTCAGCTTCATGCAGGCGCACAAGATCCTTCAGCTCTTCTACCTTACCAGAGCCGATAAACGTTTTGGGGTTTGGGAGACTGCGAGAGCCGGTTAGAAAGGCAACCGGATCTGCACCAGCAGACAAAGCGAGCTCTTCGAGCTCTTTGGGACTTTCGCGGTCCACTTCATCTGCCATATCGATATGAACAAGAATGGCGCATTCGCCAGACTCAGGGCGCTCAAAGAACAATGAATACCTCAGTCAGTCGATTCATCACCCTGCGGTAGTTTTACCGGACGGGCTGGAACCACAGTAGAAATAGCATGCTTGTAAACCATCTGGCTGACCGTATTTTTCAGCAAAATAACAAACTGATCAAATGACTCGATCTGCCCTTGAAGTTTAATACCGTTTACAAGAAAAATCGAAACAGGTACGCGCTCTTTACGCAGTACGTTCAGATAAGGGTCTTGTAGTGATTGCCCTTTTGACATTGGAAGCTCCTTCCCATGAGTAAGTGGTGCACCGCTTTAGGGGTATAATTTTATCCCGCGATACATAATGCTGTCTCAAAAAAGCCGGACAGCCCAAAAATATTTTTTCAGTACTGCATTATATAATGATCCCATCCAACAATTTCAAGGCATTCTTGGTTAAATTAGGGTCTGCTGAATCAAAATTATTCAGATTGTCCCAACTACGCAGCCAGGTAACCTGTCGTTTGGCCAATTGTCGCGTAGCGATGACACTTTTTTCGATCATTGTCGGGTAATCCCAGCGCCCCTCAAAGTACTCCCACATCTGCCGGTAGCCGACACAGCGAACCGAGGGCATCTGCAGATTCAGATCCCCCCGCTCCCAGAGCGCCCGGACCTCTGCCTCAAATCCCTGTCCGAGCATAATATGAAAGCGCTTTTCAATCCGCTCATGCAGGGTTTTCCGCTCACCGGGCATGACGCAGAGCTGAGCGACATTATAGGGCAGTCGTTGTGACTCTTGCTCCTGCCACATCTCCGTCATTGACCGGCCGGTCAGTTCGTAAACCTCCAGTGCCCGCTGCATCCGCTGTGGATCATTGGGGTGAATCCGCTGTGCCGCGACAGGGTCAACCCGCTGCAAGCGCTGATGCAGGTACTCCCAGCCATGCTCGGCGGCCTCCTGCAACAGCCGCTCACGAATGGTCTGATCCGCCTGAGGCAGGGTCGCCAGCCCTTTCAGCAGCGCCTGATAATAGAGCATGGTTCCGCCCACCAGCAGCGGGATTCGGCCTGCGGCACTGATCTGAGCCATCTCACGCAGCGCATCGGCCCTGAAATCAGCCGCCGAATAACTCTCGGCCGGATCCAGAATATCCACCAGCCGGTGCGGATAGCGGGACAAAAACTCCGCATCAGGCGTGGCGGTGCCGATATTCATATCCCGGTAGATCATTGCCGAATCGACACTGATGATGTCACAGGGCAAATGATCACACAGGGCCATCGCCAGATCGGTTTTGCCCGAGGCGGTTGGCCCCATCAAGAAAATCGCGGGCGGTAATGTCGGATCACTCAAATTACTGTCCCCGCATAAACAGGCTATCGAGATCATGCATCGACATCTGCGTCCAGGTCGGACGTCCGTGGTTACACTGCCCGCTCCGCTCGGTACGCTCCATATCCCGCAACAATGCGTTCATTTCAGGAAGCGTCAGTTGCCGGTTGGCCCGCACCGAACCATGGCAAGCCATGGTCGCCAGCAACTCATTGGTATGCTGCTGAATTTTCTGGCTGGTGCCGAACTGCACCATATCGCCCAGCACATCGAGAATCAGCTTACTGATATCAGCACTGGCCAGCGTCACCGGAACTTGCCGCACCACCAGGGTTTCTTCTCCCATCCGGGCGATCTCAAAGCCCAGTTTCGAAAACACCTCAACATGTTCTTCTGCACAATCCGCTTCCATAGAACTGACCGCCATACTCACCGGCACCAGCAACGGCTGACTGCGCACCCCTTCCGCTTCATAAGCCAGCTTCATCCGTTCGTAAACGACCCGTTCGTGGGCTGCGTGCATATCGACCACCACCAGCCCGGCATCATTCTGCGCCAGCACAAAAACACCGTGCAGCTGCGCAATGGCGTACCCCAGCGGTGGACACTCTGTATCATCGGACTGAGCCATCGGCGCTGCTGTCAGAGGCCCCGAAATATCCTGCTGAGGATGCAGCGCGCCATAACCGGAGATCTGCTCGCGTATCTGACCCGCCGTAGGACGATCAGTCTGATAACTGCCAGCGGCGGCGAAACCGGAGCCTGATGAGCGCTCCGAATCCCGCTGCAACTGATGCAGCGGCATGCGACTCTGCTCAAAACTCTGTGGCGACAGCGACTGGCCCGGAACCGCACTTAACAAAGCACTCGCCGCCGCACCTGAGATAGCCGGCTCAGCGCCCTGCTCCGGTCGTATATCAGCGATGACCCGGTGAGTGGTACGGAAGATAAAATCATGCACCAGACGGGTCTCACGAAAGCGCACCTCATGCTTGGTAGGATGCACATTCACATCCACCAGCTTCGGATCCAGCTCCATATAAAGCACATAGGCAGGGTGACGCCCATGATAGAGCACATCCTGATAGGCCTGACGCAACGCATGGGCAACGACTTTATCGCGAATAATCCGGCCATTAACAAAGAAATACTGCAGATCAGCCTGGCTGCGGGAGAATGTTGGCAACGCCACCCAGCCCCACAAGCGGAGTCCGGACGCTTCCGCACTGACATCCACCTTCATAGAGTTTTCAATAAACGCCGGGGACAGCAGGGTAGAGATACGCCGTTCCTGCTCAGTTTCGCTGACAGCCGGGCGCAGTTGATGGATCACTTTCTGGTTATGGCGCAACGTAAAACCGACATCAAACCGGCTCAGCGCCAGCCGCTTGACCACCTCTTCCAGGTGTTTAAATTCAGTTTTTTCGGTTTTGAGAAACTTGCGACGCGCCGGAGTATTAAAAAACAGATCCCGCACTTCAACGGTTGAACCCTGGGGATGTGCCGCAGGCGAGACTTCGGCGGTCATATCCCGCCCCTCGGCCTGCACCTGCCAGCCAGCCTCCTGGCCGGCCGTACGTGAAGTCAGCGTCAGACGGGATACCGAACTGACCGAAGCCAGCGCCTCGCCACGAAACCCGAGACTTTGCACCGCTTCAAGATCATCCAGATTGAGTATTTTACTGGTCGCGTGACGACTCAGCGCCAGTGGCAGATCATCTTTCTCGATCCCCTGCCCGTCATCACGCAGGCGGATCAGTTTGACGCCACCCTGCTCGATATCCAGCTCAACCCGGCCAGCCCCCGCATCAAGACTATTTTCCAGTATCTCTTTAACAACAGAAGCGGGACGTTCAACAACTTCACCGGCGGCGATCTGGTTCGCCAGCCGGGGAGTCAGCAAGTGTATTCGGGACATATTACAGATTACAAATAGTTGATTAACTGGCCGGGATCTTCAATACTTGGCCAACCAGGATATGATCAGCACTGCGAAGCCCGTTTGCCTTGCGTAAAGCAGACAACGATACACCGTTCCTGCTGGCAATAACAGAGAGGGTATCCCCCCGCACCACCTTGTAGCTGAAGGGCACCCCCTTGCTTGTCCCCCCGCCCTCTTTCTGCCAGGCGAGCCAGGTCAGCGCCGGAGGTTTAGCCGAGAAATGGGCTTTAATTCCGGCAAAAATAGCCCGCGCCATCTTCTGCTGATAAGCCCTGGATTTCAGCTTGGCCGCCTCATCATGATTGGTAATAAAGCCGGTCTCAACCAGAATTGAGGGAATATCCGGAGACTTCAGCACCACGAACCCCGCCTGCTCAACCTGCTTTTTATGCATTTTGGCAAACATACTCATATTCTTATGAATACTACGGGCGATATCCCGGCTATCGCTGCGACTGGCCGTCATCGACATATCCAGCAACACCTTGGCCAGCACATCATCTTTATCTTCCAGGCTGACACTGCCGACACCGCCGATCAGATCAGCACTGTTTTCCTTCTGCGCCAGCCAGCGCCCCATTTCACTACTGGCTCCGCGGGGAGACAGCACCCAGACCGAAGCCCCCCGGGCCCGGTGATCCCGAAAGCCATCCGCATGAATCGAAACAAACATATCCGCATTCATCTTGCGGGCCCGCTCAGTCCGGCTGCGCAGGCTGATATAGTAGTCACCATCGCGGGTCAGTTTTGGCTGAAATCCCCGTTCCCTTTCCAGCAACGCATTGAGCTCCCGGGCAATCCCCAGAACGACGGTTTTCTCCTTTACCCGTCCCGGACCGACAGCACCCGGATCTTCTCCTCCGTGTCCGGCGTCGATAGCAATCACGATATCCCGCAATGTTGTCGGATCGTTCGCAGACGCTACCGCAGTTTTCTGTAGTGCCTCCGGCGCCACCTCACGATAGAGGTCGAGCACCAGACGGTGCCCATACTGATCATTGGGCTTCAGGGCAAAACTTTTAGGCCTGACATGCTCTTTGAGGTCCAGCACAAGGCGCAGATCTTTACCACCATTACGGGATCCGGAACGGATCAGTGACACCGGACTATTGGACAGATCAAGCCCTTCAAGGCTGGATAACAGCGTCGAATCCGACACATCCAGAACAATACGATCAGGCTTTTTCAGGGTAAACAGCTTATGCTGCACCGCCGCAGAAAGATCAAACACCATACGCGCATGGTCCGGAGCGATCCACACCCGCACGTTATGAACTTCAGCCGCATAGCTTACGGGGGCTCCCAGCCAGCAGCTCAGAAGCAATACTATCAATCCTGCCCGTCGTATCATTCTGTTTCTCATCGCACTGTTACAACCCAAGCCCTTAAAGTTCAGCCCCTTAAAAGCCTGCTCCATTACAATATACCTACCGACAGCGTCAGCTTATTATCAGCTTATCGGCCAGTTGCCGGCCTTTTTCAGTCTGAGCCTGCCAGTTTATCCGACGCCCCCGCTGCTCTACCGTGATATTCAGCAGTAAATCGGCCGGCGGCAGTACCCCCTCACCCCGTTCGGGCCACTCAATCAGGCAGATACTCTGATCCGTAAAATAGTCCCTGATCCCCAGATACTCGAGTTCCTCCGGATCTCCCAGCCGGTACAGATCAAAATGAAACACCGTCACCTCACCCAGCTCATAGGGTTCAACCAGTGTATAGGTAGGACTCTTAACCGAACCTTGATGACCAAACCCCTTCAGAACGCCCCGACTGAGAGTGGTTTTCCCCATACCCAGATCACCATTGAGAAAGATCACCTCTCCACCACTTGTCGCGTGGGCGATCTGCTGCCCAAACATCACCATCGCCGCTTCATCAGCAACGAACACACTGCAATCAGATTTCTGCGGCACTCTGCCCGTCCTTACAAACCATTAACCAATAACCGTAATTGTGCCAACAGATCGGTCGCTTGCATACCTCGGGCACCATAAAGTGTCGCACTGCGATCAGCCGCAGCGCCATGCAACCAGGCCCCCAGCCGGGTCGCATCCGCAGCAGACAACCCCTGAGCGATCAGTGCACCGATTACGCCACTCAGCACATCCCCCATGCCACCACTGGCCATCCCCGGATTTCCGGTAGGATTCAAATGTAGCGCGTCGCCATCAAAACTCAGGCTACCCGCGCCCTTCAGCAGCGCCACCCCGCCAAATGCAGTCTGCAGTTCGACAACTGCGGCGAACCGGTCCGCCTGCAGCTCAGCAACACTACAGCCGAGCAGTCGCGCGGCTTCTCCCGGATGCGGAGTGATCACCCAGCGTTCGCCATTGAGCCGACCAAACTCTCTGCGAAGCGTCAGCAGATTCAGTGCGTCAGCATCCAGTACCAGCGGTTTATTACAACCGATCGCCTTCATCAGTAGCTGTTCACCCCAGGCATTTTGCCCCAGCCCCGGCCCCACCACCAGTACATCCGCCCGTTCAATAAAGGGTTCAAGCTCGGTGCCGGACCTGACACCAACCGCCATCGCTTCCGGATAGCGGCTCAGCACTGCAGACAGATGCTCAGTCCGGGTCGCCACGGTCACCAATCCGGCGCCACAGCGTCCGGCCGCCTGGGCCGCCATAATCGCTGCGCCCCCCATGCCGGTGTCGCCGCCAATCACCAGCACATGCCCACAGTGACCTTTATGGGCGGTCTTATCACGGGGCGGCAACAGATGACTGACATCATCTGCGCCGGTAATAAACCCGGCGACATCCACCGATTCATAGACATCATCACTGACACGCAGACCATCAAACAGCAGTTCTCCGGTACACGCCGGTCCCTGATGGGTCAGCAAACCCCGCTTCACACCGATAAAGGTCACCGTCATATCGGCCTTTACAGCAACGCCCAGAACAGCACCGCTATCACTGCATAATCCCGATGGGATATCCAGCGCGACAACCGGCAACCCCGCCCGGTTTATCTGTTTAATCGCGGCCCGGAAAGGGTCACGCACCTCACCGGAAATCCCGGTACCCAACAAACCGTCAATAATAAGTTCGCCAGTAAACGGCTGCTCGCGGTAAAGCTGCCAGCTAACTGACTCGCGCTGTAACCATTCCCAGGCCTCCAGCGCCTCACCGGATAACCGTTCAGCAAAATCATCGCCCCCGACACAAAGGAGCTGTACCTGCATCCCCAGACGGTGCGCCAGCACAGCCACAACAAAGCCATCGCCACCGTTATTGCCACCACCACACAATAACGTCAGCTTTCGCACCTCGGGCCAGCGCTGCCGCAACCGGTCAAATGCCGCATGTCCGGCGCGCTGCATCAGTTTAAAACCGGGCACACCGGAATTTATCGCGGTGCGATCAAGAGCACGGGTCTGTTCCGCTGTGTATAATGATGCCGGCAAGTCAGAATGTGACATAACATATTCTCTGGAAGGCTTTTTCTAACTTTATTATATAGCGCCGATGACTCAATACGACCCTGAAATACTGCAAAGTCTGGCTGATCAGATCAAAACGCTCGCCTTAAGCCTGGGTTTTCAACAATGTGGAATCACCGGCACCGACCTGAGTGCTGAAGCTGAGCCCCTTAAAGACTGGCTTGATAAAGGTTATCAGGGAGAGATGAGCTATCTGGAAAATCACTTCGACAAACGCATCAACCCTGCCCTCCTGACTGAAGGTACACAACGTATTATCTGTGTCCGCATGAACTGCCTGCCCCCTGATACGAAAACCATCAGCGTGCTGAAGAACCCTGATCAGGCCTATATCTCCCGCTATACCATGGGGCGCGATTATCACAAGGTGATGCGCAAAAAACTGACACAACTGGGTAAACAGATTGAGGCGCTGATTGGTACCTTCGGATATCGCGCCTTTGTCGACAGCGCCCCGGTTCTGGAACGACCACTGGCCCGTAACAGCGGGCTGGGGTGGCAGGGCAAGCATACCCTGATCCTCAACCGGCAGGCGGGATCCTGGTTTTTGCTGGGTGAGCTGTTTGTTGATCTGCCGCTGCCGATCGATTCCCCCTATACAGAGGAGCACTGTGGCCAGTGCCAGGCCTGTATCGATATCTGTCCTACCCGGGCGATTGTCGCGCCTTACCAACTGGACGCCCGACGCTGCATATCCTACCTGACCATCGAACTGAAAGGCGCAATTCCCAGCGAATTCCGGCCACTAATCGGTAACCGGATCTTCGGCTGTGACGATTGTCAGCTGATCTGCCCCTGGAATCGCTTTGCCAGTCACAGCGATGAAGATGATTTCACTCCACGACATAATCTAGACAAGATCTCGCTACTGGAACTGCAACAGTGGGATGAGGAAACCTTTCTTAAACGTACCGAAGGATCTGCCATCAGACGCACCGGCTACAGCGGCTGGCAACGTAATATTGCCGTCGCTCTGGGTAACAGCCGTGGCGGAGAAAAAGTATTGGCTGCGTTACAGGCCATGATCGACGGGGACGATCCACTGGTGCGGGAGCACGCCCTCTGGGCGCTGCAGAATTTGCGCAGCCGGGCAGCCGACCACAGCCCGCCAATCCTGATCCATCCCCGCTCAGGCAAACTGCCGGACTGAAAAAACACCCAGTCTGAATTAACCGCGTCATGTTAACTACCGGGTTTAACTAAACAGCGCTTTAAGATCACAACTCTCCCGCTTCCCCAGCTCAGCACTGTGGGTTGAGAGCCAGCGTTCACCGGCCTGCTGACCGGACTCCATCAGCCCGGTCAGAAACTGCTTACTGTTGTCATACTTACTGGATCCGTCAAGCCCCTCGAGCAGAGGATCGCTTTCCAGCAGATGACACCGCATACCGTTCACCTTGCGCTCGGTCCAGCCCTGTCGCCAGCGCGAACCCGAACTGTACTTGCGGATATTGGTAACCGCCCGCATCTCCCGCATAAAGGTACTTTGAAATCCCAGCTCAGTGACCCGCGCCGCAATATGCTCGGCAGAAACCGGCAGATCATCCCGCTGCAATGACTGCAACAGAATAATCAGCACATCATCGGCAACACACTCATAGATCAATGGGAACACCGCAGGATTGCCCGAGAAACCGCCATCCCAGTAGTACGCACCATCGATCTCAATCGCTTTATGAATGTTAGGCAGACAGGCCGATGCCAGTAAATGAGGCAGATCCAGTTCACGTTCATTGAACAGTGTCAGCTTTCCCGTCGCCACCTCAGTCGCGGCGATAAACAGCTTAAACGGACAATTCTGTCGTAACTGTTCGAAGCACACCTCTCCTTTCAGTAACTCTTCGAGGGGATTGATATCCAGCAGATTAAGGTCATAAGGGGACAAATAGCGCATTGCATGCAGCCAGAAGCGGGTAACTGCTCCTTCAAGCTGCTCCGGCAGCCGGATGGATAAATCGCTGGACGCTACCGCCAGCCAGAATGATGCTAACTGCTCCCGGGCACCGCCACGGCCGCCTTTACGCCAGCCCTCAGCCAGCATAACTGCGTTCATCGCCCCGGCACTGGTACCGCTGATGCCGTCGAAGCTGATCCAGGGCTCGTCCAGCAAGCGATCCAGCACCCCCCAGGTAAATGCCCCGTGAGCACCACCACCCTGTAATGCAAGATTGATAGAAACTGGCTTCATAAACACCTCCCTGACTATTGTGCACTGCACAAAAGTAACACAAAGGAGATGACTTAAAGATGAATACTTTTCTTATTGAAGAGAAACTGATGAACAAATCATGATGAATCTATGACTTATAAACAGGGTTATGACGAGGTATATCAGGGAGTGGCTCACTGAACAGGTAGCCCTGTGAGTAATCTATCCCCAACGACTCAACAACTTGCTGCACCGCATCATTATGTACAAATTCGGCCACCGTTTTAATGCCGGCATTACGGGCAAAGAAGACAATTGCCCGGGTGATTTCATAACTCTTGTTATCCGTATCGATATTTTTGATATATTTTGCGTCGATTTTGACAAAATCGACCTGCAGCTCAAGGATACGTTCAAAATTGGAGTATTCAGTACCAAAGTCATCAATAGCCAGCTTATACCCCAGCGCTTTTAACCGGCTTAACTGAGCAATGTTATTTTTCTTCCCTGCGGCACTGATACCCTCAAGGATTTCCAGCACCACCTGTTCAGGTTCAACCCGGTACTCTGCCGTTTTCGCTGTCAGATACTCTTCCAGATACCCCATCAGCAGGTCATCTTCTGTGATGTTAACTGACAGGGTCAGTCCGGTTCCCGCAATCTCAGCCAGCCCTTTATCAATCACCAGACGACTAATGGTGGGAAACAGACCGGATAACTTCACCGCATTGAGGAAATGCCAGGGAGAATAGATTTTTCCACTATCCTCAAGACGCACCAACGCCTCATAGCTGACAATTTCACCGCTGCTATTATCACGCACCCCCTGAAAGAAAGGCTTCACACGCCCCTCGTTCAGGGCCTGATGCAACATAGCATTCCAGCTTATATACTCCCGGCGTAGCGCCTGATCAGGCTCATCCCGTTCCGCGTTATAGATATGGTAACGGTTTTTACCCTGCGCTTTGGCCTGACTCATCGCCTGAACCGCCTGTTCAAGCAGGTTTCTCTGTCCCGACGCGCCTCCTGCGGTAAAGGTGATACTGAACAGCTGATCATCGATCTTCAGCGAGTGGCCAAACAGATACTCCCTGAACTGTTCAATATGCGTCTGCAGATCCAGCGACGCCCGGTAATACAGCGCAAACTCATCCGCATTAATACGATACAGCTCAGCCCCCGGAAACTGCTGCCCCAGCAGTTCGGCCACTTTACAAAGAAACCGATCACCAAATGAGGGCCCGTAAGCCGTATTAATAAAGCGGAAGTTATCCAGATTGATCAGCAACAGAGATTGCATCGCAGTACAGTTTTTCAGTTGCAGCTTCAACTTAGACTGATTCGGAAGTGTTGTCAGACTGTCGTATTCGAGCGCGGTAATCAACTGCTTACGCTGCACCTCTAACGCCTGCTCCTGGGACTGTTTTGTCAGAACAATATTGACCATTGACGCACCCACATCCAGTAAACGGACATGAAACTCCGATGGAGAACGCTGCTCAAATGAGGAGAGCGCGAATGAGCCGATGACTTTTCCGTCATTATTGCGGACCGGCATCGACCAGCAAGCGCACAGATTAAAATCATGGGCCAGTTGCCTGAGATCCTGCCAGCGGGGATCAGTAAACGTATCCGAGACAAACACCGGCTCGTTACGCATGACCGCATTACCACAGGAACCGCTGCCCGGACCAACAGCTAGCCCCTGCAAAGCATCAATACCATTTTGCGGCACACTGGGAGCAACCAGAACGTTGAGCAGGCCACTCTGTTCATCCCGCAGCATAATTGAAGCAACGGACCCTGGTAACAACTGTTCTGCCATATGACACAAGGCATTCAGAGTGTCCAGAAACGCCCCGTTGCCAGCAACCTGAGCAAAAATAGTCTGCTGCAGACGAAGAATCTTATCCAGTTCCTCAACTGACATCGCCAGCTTTTCACCGGCGGGCGGCTGGTCGAATGAGTTTATGGTATCGATTTCATCAATCATCAGCAGTTTCCAGATTCAGTTCCCCGGTATGCATTTGGCAGAATAAAAATAGTAAGTCTTCTTCCGACGCAAAACGCCACCATACTGAGAGCATGACGCAAGCGTCAGCGTTTATCTATTAAAAAACGTGGTGCGATAGTGCTGTAGCTCATTGATTGAGTCTTTAATATCATCCATCGCCAGGTGACTGCCCTTTTTCACGACCCCATCCAGCACTTCAGGCGCCCAGCGCCGGGCCAACTCTTTGATAGTACTGACATCCAGATTACGGTAGTGGAACCACGCCTCCAGCTCCGGCATATACTTCACCAGAAAGCGGCGATCCTGGCCAATTGAGTTGCCACAGATCGGCGAAGCACCCTGGTCCACATACTCATTGATAAACCTAATCGTATCCAGCTCAGCCTGACGTTCACTGATCCGCGAATCCCGTACTTTCTGAGTCAGACCGGACTGGCCATGCTGCTTGGTACACCACTCATCCATACCGTCTAACAGTTTATCCGACTGATGCACGACCAGATTTGGCCCTTCAGCAAGAATATTCAGCTGCGAATCTGTTACGATAGTTGCGATCTCAATGATTCTGTCATGCTCCGGATCCAGGCCGGTCATCTCAAGATCGATCCAGATCAGGTTATTCTGCCGTGACATATTAGTATTCCTTAGTGCCAGTACTGTAAAATTATTGCTTAATAGAATACCTTAGCACGTTGTGAAAATTCACCCCTACACCAGAATTAGCTGATAAATGTCGAAACGAAAGCTTAACCGACGCCAGACCTGGCGCGTACAAAAGATTCAGGACGAGCGTGCCCAACGGGCAGCCCGCAAAGATTCAGATATCGACCAGCAACTGGAAGGCGGCGATCTGGGACCGGAACAGCACGGCCAGATCATCTCTCACTTTGGCCGGCAGGTTGACGTAGAAGCACAGGAAGGCGAAGCGGCCGGACAGATCTTTCGCTGCCATATGCGCACCAACCTGGATGCTCTGGTCACCGGTGACCGGGTTATCTGGCGTGCCGGTGCCGAATATGGCGTGGTCGTGGCGACCCTGCCACGCACTACCATTCTGCAACGTCCGAACAACCACGGCGAACTGAAACCGGTCGCGGCAAATATTGACCAGATCGTCATCACCATCGCCGTCGAACCGCTGGCCCATTACAACCTGATTGACCGCTACCTGGTGGCCGCCGAACTCAGTGGTATCGAACCGATCATCCTGCTCAACAAGACCGACCTGCTAAACGATGAAAATCGTCAGCGGGTGGAGTCGATGATCAACCTCTACCACTCCATCGGCTATCAGGTGATGCAGGTCTCATCAATGGATAAAGAGGGGCTGGCTCCCCTCCGGCAACAACTGAATAACCGCATCAGTGTTTTTGTGGGTCAGTCCGGAGTCGGGAAATCATCTCTGATTAACGCCCTGCTACCGGGCATAGACCTCAAAGTGGGCGCCTTGTCCGAGGCCACCCGCAAGGGCACCCACACCACCACGACCGCCCGGTTATTTCATTTCCCGGAAGGCGGCGACCTTATCGACTCCCCCGGAATCCGTGAATTTGCTCTGTGGCACATCAATGAAAACAACCTTCTCGATGGCTTCAGGGAGTTCGCCCCCTTTATCGGTTACTGTAAATTCAGAGACTGTAACCATGAAAAGGAGCCCGGCTGCGCAATCAAAGGTGCAATCGAAGAGGGCAAGATCAGTGAGCAGCGGGTTAACAGCTACAAACATATTCTGAACTCCCTGAACCAGGATTGACGGGCCTTAGGACGCATGACCGAACAACAGAACCCTCAGAATGCCGAACAGTGGTACCGATTCCTCAGCGAACAGCAACCACCGGTCAGGCTCAGCATTATCAAACGGCTGCAGAGTAAACTAAGCGAACAGAACTGTTCGGTTATGCATCTGAGCAAACTGATCAAAGGCGACCCCCTGCTCTGCTTTCATGTGGCTCTGGCTGCCGGCAGGCTGCATGATGAAAAACAGTCTGAAATCACCAGTATCGATCACGCCATCGGCTCGCTGGGGCTGCATAAACTGGAACACCTGATCAACAGCCTGCCCACCATCCGCCTGAATCCGGCCAGTACCGCTCAGAAAATGTACTTCCGCTCAGTTGCAAACAGTCATCATGCAGCGACTCAGGTACATCAGTGGTTAAAACAGTGCCGCGGTGGAATGTTTGCCGAAGAGAGCTATCTGGCAGCCCTGTTTTACAATATCGGTCACTGGATGCTGTGGTATTTTGCGCCACAGCAGATGAGCAAGATTCAGATTATGATCCGGGAAAAAAATGTCCCGCCTGAACTGGCGGAAACCCGGGTGCTGGGCTGCACCATCGACGGCATATCCAAACGACTGCTGAGCCGCTGGCCGGTTTCTTCACTGGCCAGAGTAACGCTGGAAAACAGCACCCCCCTGAACCGACAGTTGATTCTCCAGTTACACCAGCGTGCGCTCAGCGATCCCCGTCTGGATGGCGATCAGCTACGTCAGCTAAACCATCTGACTCAGCAAAAGTTTTTCCCGGTTAAACTGGGCAACTGGCTGGCGCTGGCAGCAAACTATGGCTGGGGCAAAGAAGCAACACTCCACCTGATCGATATAATAAATGATTACCTGCGGGCCGAGCTGAACCATACCTTCGCTTTCCTGCACAAGAACTGCGTGTTAGCTTCACGCAGCTATCATGTGCCCGGAACGCTCTCCCCCGCCGCTGAAATGCTGATGCTGGACGCAGATCTGTCGCCCACCTACAGGCTCACGGCGACTGACAGAAAACTGTTTGGTTTACCCCTCGACAAACCGGCACCGCAGGCTGGCAATAAAAGCACCTGCAACACATCAGAAGGCGATAACTCAGGCGCGCCCGTTAACACTGAAAAAACAGCGTCTGATAATACTTCAGCCACAGAACAACCGGCAGAGGAACAAAACAGTGAGGTCGCTGCCGCTGAAAACCAACCACCGGGTAAAGACCCGGCAGCACTCGCAGAGCCCGATGAGGCTTTCCTCAACGAAGATCTCTACCAACAGCATCTGCAGCGATTCAAAGCGCCGGGGGATGACTATACCCAGGCTGCACAGGTACTCAATGATCTGCTAAAAGGGCTGATTGACGGTCTGGGCATGAAGCACGCGGCACTGATTATCCTGCCACCCAAAAGTAACACCCTGAAAGTCATCAAAGCGATGGGCTTCGAGGATGGACACCCCCTGCCGCAGTCAATCCATACACTGGGCCCTAAAAACCTGTTCAGCCGGCTTAACGAAAAACAGGGTTGCCTGCTGGTCAATCAGATTAATCGTCAGCAAATCAGTATGATGCTGCCAGCCACGTTCAGCCGCCATATCAGTGACCAGGACTACCTGTTGATGTCACTGATTGCCTCTAATCGATCGGTGGTCATTATCTATGCCGACCGGGATGGCGAGCCCGAAGGGATACAGAGCTTTCACCATAAAAAATTCAAAGACCTGTGTAATACCGCCGGACGCTGTCTGGATCATGTCTATAAATTACGCGCCGGAGCCAAAAAATGAATCTGCCACTGGTTATCTCTGCCACCCAACTGGCAAATGCACTGCCAAATAATGATCTGTTGATTGTTGATCTCTCTTCAGCAGAAAACTACCTCAAAGGCCATATCCCCGGCGCTATTCATGCCGACCCGGCAAGACTGTTGTGCGGTCATGGCAGTGTGCCAAACAAAATGCCAGAACCGGCGCAGATAAGTGCCCTGCTGAGTGACATCGGTCTGACACCGGACAGACATATTGTGGTCTATGATGACCAGATGGGCCCCTGGGCCGGGCGTATGATCTGGACACTACACAGCATTGGTCATCAGCACTGCTCTTTCCTTAACGGGCACCTGCCGGCCTGGACCAGTGCCGGGCAAATACTTGAAACCACGGTCAATCAGGCCGACGCCAGCGCTTACCCGGTGACACTCAAACCCGGTTATCTGGCAGATATTGCCTACATTGAGGCTCATATTGCCGATGCCAGCCACATCGTTCTCGATGTCCGCTCTGCGGCAGAGTATTCTGGCGAAAAGGTTATTAATGCGAAACGGGGGGGACATATTCCCGGTGCGGTTAATTATGAGTGGACCCGTGCACTGGTCTCCCCGGAAAACCCGCAACTGCGTCCGGCTGAAGAGATAATGGCAGAACTGGCCGAGCTCGGGGTGACCCCGGATAAAACAGTGATCACTCACTGCCAGACCCACCGCCGCTCAGGCCTGAGCTATCTGTTCACAAAACACCTTGGGTTCGACAAGGTACGCTGCTACGATGGCTCCTGGTTTGAATGGGGCAACCGGAACGATACACCGATTGAATCCTGAGCCTTATTGAATGACCCGATCTGTCGGGGCTATTCTGTCGGGCTATATGACTAAACAACTTTTTTCAAAATTTTTGTTATAAGAGCTTTTTATACATACTTTTTTCGGATACCTGACTGTGAAAGACTCCCTGTTTATTCTGCTGCAACACCTGTTGCCTCAACACCTGCTGTCCCGGGCGGTCGGTTATCTGGCCGAAAGCCGCTGCAACTGGATCAGACGCCCCTTTATCAAGACATTTGCCAGACAGTACCGGGTTAATATGTCAGAAGCTCAGATCGAAGATCTGGATCAGTTTGAAAATTTCAACGCCTTTTTTACCCGCGCACTCAAACCGGGCATGCGTCCACTCGATACTGCTGCGGTCGTGTCACCTGCCGACGGCTCGATCAGTCAGATTGGCGCTATCGATTATGGCCGCATCCTGCAGGCAAAAGGCCGTGGTTACGGACTCAGTACACTGCTAGGTGGCCACGCCGATCTGGCGGAGCTGTTTCTCCACGGCCGTTTCGCCACCATCTATCTTTCACCCAGCGATTATCACCGGGTGCATATGCCGGTCACCGGCACCCTGCGGGAAAGCATCTACGTGCCGGGCGATCTCTATTCGGTTAATCAGACCACCGCCAAAGGCGTCGATAACCTGTTCGCCCGTAATGAGCGTCTGGTGGCAATATTTGATACAGAACTGGGGCCGATGGCGATGATACTGGTGGGCGCGATGATTGTGGCCGGTATTGAAACAGTCTGGGGGGGGCAGGTAGCCCCACCGCAGAAAAACAGCTGGCGCACGGATCACCGCAAACCGACAGAGCCGGTTATACTGCAACAGGGCGAAGAGATGGGTCGCTTTAAACTGGGTTCCACGGTTGTGCTGCTGTTTGGTAAAGAGGCGATCGAGTGGTCGGAATCCCTGAAGGCTGATGACACGGTTCGCCTTGGGCAGGCTATCAGCGACTCGTGAACGAGGCGCTGGCTAGTAGCTAGACAAAGCATAAAACTCAGGGATCTACTGATTAGTAGGTACTTACATACTTTTGATTTCAGGTTTTATTATGAGCTGGTTAGATACACTTAATACACTGGGTGTTCAGGTTGATGAGTCGGGTAATTGCCAGGTTTCTGCTGCCGTTACCCATACGCCTGCAACGATTACCCCGCTGACCCATCTGGGCCTGTTCGATGTAACCGGGCCTGATGCAGAGAAGTTTCTGCAAGGACAACTCTCCTGTGATGTGCAACTCGTCAGTGCAGGAAAAAGCCTGTTGGGTTCACACTGCAACATTAAGGGGGCAATGGTCAGCCTGAGTCGCATCATGCCGGTCGAAAGCGACTTCTGGCTGCGCACTGAACGGCCGATTCTCGCCACGGCGATGGCCAACCTTAAAAAATACATGATCTTCTCAAAGGCTGAGAGCCATGACCGTTCAGAAGAGATCATCGGACTAGGGTTCTGCGGCGAGCAGGCCGCCACTTTACTATCGGCTCAGGGCTTCAATATCCCGGCAGAAACCGGTGAATGCAGCGCTGGCCATGAGGGCGTACTGATCCGGGTCCCCGGCGACCGGTTTGAGCTGTGGCTACCTGTACAACAGGCAGAACCGCTGTTAAAGACACTGCTAACAACAGCATCACTGGCCGATACAAACAGCTGGAAACTGCAAGAGATCCGTAGCGGTCTCCCCTCACTGCAGCAAGAAACCCTCGAAACCTTTATTCCGCAGATGACCAACCTGCAAAGCTTCGACGGAGTCAGTTTCACCAAGGGCTGCTATACCGGCCAGGAAGTCGTGACCCGCCTGCAACACCGGGGTAAGCTCAACCGGCCGATGTACCGGCTGGCATTTACCGCGGCGAAGCCCCCCGTTCCCGGCACTGCGATCAATACAGCAGACCGGGCAGGCGTCGGCACGGTTGTCAGCGCAGCGATGGACTCAGAAAATGGGGGGGAACTGCTGGCGGTACTGCTTAAAACCAGTTTTGATGATGACAGTGCGATACTGACGCTGGACGACAACGATCAGCCACTGGTACGCCTGGATCTGCCCTATGAACTGGACCCGGAACTATTTGAGCGGCCACAGCGACTCTGACACAGAGCCCCTGACACAGCCCCTTACAGACAGCCAAAGCGCCTTAGCGGCGCCTTGCCTGGCCGGTCGCTGGTTAATCCCCGGCGTATTTCGCAAAGACTTCCGCACCGGTGAGGTTGTTGGTCACATTGGCGAAAGCATAATATTCCGGCTTCTCATCGATAAAAATCTGATGATCAAGGCTCATGCCGGACGATACCTCAAAGAATCCCACCGGAACAATATACTGATCGTTCTGCTTCAGGTGGTAAAACAGATGACTGCCGCACTGACGGCAAAAGCCACGCTCGGCCCAGTCGGATGACTGAAAGCGGGTAATATGCTCCGCACCGGTAATCTGCAGATCAGTGGCACAGTCAACGGACAACAACGGACCACCGCCCCAGGTTCTGCACATACTACAGTGACAGGCCCCCACCGAAGCGGACATAGATCCGGTTCGCAGCGTCACCGCGCCGCACAAGCAGCTCCCCTGAGTTGTTATTTGATCGCTCATCTTCGTTACCTCTCTGGCGCTATAATCAAATCACTTAGCAGCTGAGCAGTAAGGCGGTTATGGTTCGCTATTGAGCAACCTTCACTGGACGGTACAACACCGACTAGCTTCACAGAAGTAAGTTTCTGCATCACGATGCCGCCACAAATAGTTAAACCGGCCGGATAGCGCTATAGTTGCTCAACTAAAGTCATCTTTATCTACTTAATTGCTACCGCCCCATTTTTTCCGGCGATGGACCTGATTATACTACCCATACATTTTCATTCTGGAACCCGTACCATGCCAAAAGCTAGTGAAATAAAAAGAAACGCAGCAATCGACATTAATGGCGAAGCCTACATTATTCGCGATATCGAGCGCTCAGTCCCTCAGGGACGTGCTGGTGGCAGCCTCTATCGTATGCGCATGTACAATGTGTCAACCAATCACAAGATCGATGAAACCTTTAAGGATTCCGATATGCTGACACTGGCTGACCTGACCCGCCGTGCAGTGACATTCTCATACGCTGATGGCGATGAGTATGTCTTTATGGACAGCGAAGATTACACATCCTACAGCATGAACAAAGACGCTATCGAAGATGAGCTGATGTTTATCACCGAAGACCTGCAGGGTATGCACGTGGTCGTTGTTAATGATGTCCCGGTAGCGCTGGACCTGCCAGGTGTTGTAGAACTTGAGATCATCGAAACGGACCCCTCTATCAAGGGAGGCTCTGCAACCGCCCGGACCAAGCCTGCCAAGCTATCAACCGGCCTGGTTGTTCAGGTGCCGGAACATATCTCCAGCGGCGACCGGATCAAAGTCAACGTCGAAGAGCGTAAATTTACCGGCCGTGCATGATCGCAACATGAGCCATTAAAAAAACCGCCGATTCAGGCGGTTTTTTTGTCGTTTTCCTCGCAAATGGCTCTGCCGCGTCTGACAATCAGCACGTCGCGAAGCGACGCTCTGGCTACCTACAAGTACTAGTGACTTTCCAGTTTACGCCGGAGTCGAAGTCCGGGCCCGACCTGCTCTTCAGGCTGATCCGTCTGCAATATCACCAGCTCGCCATCGACAAAGTCCTGCTCCATCCCCAGCATAATGGCCGAACCATTATCCAGATGAAGCACTAACAGTGAGTCATAATTGAGCGATTCAGAGGGAATTTCCAGATCGGAGGCAACAATATCGATCAGTTCCCGCTGCTCATAGATATCAATCGACACCAGCCTGGCTGCCAGCGGCAGACTAATCCAGCTGCACTGATCCGGACGGGGCACAACCGCTTCCACCTCGTTGACCGCCAGACAGCCAACGGTAAAACCATCCTTAAACGGATGCCGTACAACACTGACCTCGATCCAGTGTTCATCATCCAGCCGGAACCGCAGCCAGCAGGCGCGGTTCATATCCTGCCCCAGACAGGTATGCAATCCCCCCGCCCAGATCTCATCGAGGCGCAGCTCAAACAGCTGAGCAAGACAGGCCTGTGCTTCACTGTCCAGATGGAATACTTTCAAGCGCACGGTTTCAGGCATAGGGAGTCTCCTTGCAGTCGACAGACCGGAAAGCTACGCTTTCCTTGCTAGACGCGGCTACGCCGCTTGCTAGTCGTTAGAAAAAGCGTAACACAATCAGCAGCTTACTGTATCCGTTTTTTAAGCGCCTGATCTTTCCAGCGGCTCTCGCGTTTTTTTTGCGACGGTCCTGCCCCTAGGAGCGGCTTCCAGCCGCGATCAATGTTGAAGTACTTCCATTCGCGGCTGGAAGCCGCTCCTACAGCCAAGCTCCTGAAAGCTCCTGATCTTTCTAGCTGTAGATTTCAGATACGTTGTTCACAAGTAACCGGCTTATAGGTGGTTGCTTGTTTAAACTACCATGTGGTCTGACAAGGTTATACCACTTCAGATAACAGGATAGTTTCGCATTTCGCTGAGCAGAATTGTTATACAGTTTACCGTAAGACCACTCCCGAATCAGCGTCTGTATAAAACGTTCCGCTTTACCGTTTGTCTGAGGGCGATAGGGGCGCGTATTCATGGGGCGTGCACCGATCGTTTTGACGGCATTTCTAAAGGCTCTGCTGGTGTAGCACTTACCATTATCCGTCAGCACCCGTTTTACCTTCACGTCCATTGCTTTCAGTATTTTGAGGGTGTTTTCAAAGAACCTGACAGCATCCTTAGCAGATTGCCTTGGGTGAACTTCTGCATGGCTCCATCGAGTATAATCATCGATACAGATATGCACGTATTCCCAGCCAGCACCTTTGGTCATCACTTTACGGACGCCTGTCTTGCGGTGGCCTGGCTGACTGAAACGTGCGACACGCTTGATATCGAAGTGAATTAGCCCTCCTGGCTCATCGTATTCATAACGACGGACTGGCTCTGTCTTTTTCAGCAGGTGACCACACATGCGATGGGCAACAACACAGACAGTCGACAGCGGCATCTTGAGTGTGGCAGCAATATCTGTTTGTGACCAGCCACCCAGGGCCAGCGCTTTTATCGCTTGCTCTTGCCAATAAAGCGTTCGCGATGCGATGCGTTTAGGTCGACTTTTGCGATCTCGAAGTCCATTGAGACCTTCTTGATGATAGCGCCTGATCCAGCGATAGATTAGGCTTTTAGATACCTCGAAAAAGCCAGCCAGTTCGGAGACAGACACATCTTCTTCAAGATGTTTTTTGACAATTAAAACTCGACTATGGAGGCTAGATTTTGCATTCTTGTGCATGGTTGTTCACTCCTCTGTTTAAAGGGCTATTGATTTCGCAACCAACAGCTTCCAATACAACCGAGTTGTGAACAACCTCTCTGAATTTCACATCTAGCCACTAGCAGGCGCGCAGCGCCGTTCTAGCAAGCGACGAAGTCGCGTCTAGCGACTTACCTCCTCCGGAAGCTGCCAATCAACCGGATTACGCCCATTCGCCGAGAGATAGTCATTCGCCTGACTAAAATGCTGGCAGCCAAAAAAGCCCCGATAAGCCGCCAGTGGCGAAGGGTGAGCAGATTTCAGCACCAGATGGCGCTGAGAATCGATCACCGAACCTTTCTTCTGGGCATAACTGCCCCACAGCAGGAATACAACGTGCTCGCACTGCTCATTCACGGTTGCGATGACCCGGTCGGTAAACTGCTCCCAGCCCTTTCCCTGATGGGAAGCAGCCTGAGAATCTTCTACGGTAAGTACAGCATTGAGCAGCAATACCCCCTGCCTTGCCCAGCTTTCGAGATAACCGTGATTCACCGGAGTTACCCCCAGGTCACTCTGCAGCTCTTTATAGATATTCACCAGAGAGGGAGGCGTTTTGATTCCGGGACGTACCGAAAAACAGAGGCCGTGGGCCTGATCCGGCTGATGGTAAGGGTCCTGACCGATGATCACGACTTTAACCTGGTCAAGTGGTGTTGCTTCCAGCGCATGAAACCAGTGATCTGAGGGGGGATAAATCGTCTTTCGGGCCGCCTTTTCATGCTGCAGAAACTGTTTCAGCTGCTGCATATAAGGGGCATCAAACTCAGCGTTTAACCAGTGTTGCCAGCTCGGAGCCCTATCCAGAGTCATCACACAGGTTTCATTCATTCAGTTATCTCCACAGTCGCGAATCTTCGCATCCTTCTGCCCCTGCCAAACTTCACGGGTCAGGGTTTTGCCATAGATAAAAGAGTAATAACGCACATTACCCGGGGCATGGGAGATCACTCCGGAAATCAGAATCACCAGAATATAGATCCAGGCCTGAGGCTGCGCAAACCAGTAGAGTCCGGCGGCCAGCAACGCCAGCTTAAACAGCACCAACTGACCCCGCAACTGATACAGCCAGATCGAATCTACATAGAGCTCTTTGGCCACCATCAGGACACCACTGCCAACACCAACAACCAGATAGGGAAACCACACCGACTGCGGCTGACTGAACAGGTAGGCACCGGCCAGCCCGGCAATACCCACCAGGTGCAGCGAGCGCAGAATAATGCTGATCCAGCGCTTACCGGGCAGCGGCCGTTTCTGTTGGGGTATTAACCAGCTCATAGGGACGATCCCAGCTCAGATTGATAGTAAAAATAAGCCTGAAATAAAAAAGGCTGCCAGATGGCAGCCCTTATACTGTAACCACTTATCCCCGGGGACGCATCGCCGGAAACAGAATCACGTCACGGATCGAGGCGGAATCGGTGAACAGCATCACCAGCCGGTCAATACCGATACCTTCACCGGCGGTCGGTGGCAGTCCATATTCCAGTGCATTGATGTAATCGGCATCGTAGTGCATCGCTTCATCATCACCGGCATCCTTTTCCGCGACCTGCGCCTGGAAACGCTCAGCCTGGTCTTCAGAGTCATTCAACTCGGAGAAACCATTCGCCAGTTCACGCCCGGCGACAAAGAACTCAAAACGATCGGTCACAAACGGGTTAGCATCACTGCGACGCGCCAGCGGCGACACCTCAGTTGGATACTCCGTAATAAAGGTTGGCTGCTGCAGGCGGTGTTCAACGGTCTTCTCGAAGATCTCAATCTGCACCTTGCCCAGACCCCAGCTGTCTTTCACATCGATATCCATGCGTTCAGCGATCTGACGGGCAGCATGGTCATCGGCCAGCGCTTCAGCGGTGATATCCGCGTTATAGTGCAGGATAGAATCGAATACGCTGAGGCGGGTAAACGGCTTCTCAAGATCGTATTCAAAGGTTTCCAGAACCTCACCGTCCTCGTTACGCACGGTGTTAACGATCGTCGTCGTACCCAGCACATTCTGCGCCACGGTGCGCAGCATATCCTCAGTCAGATCCATCAGATCGTTGTAATCGGCGTAGGCCTGATAAAACTCGATCATGGTGAACTCAGGATTATGACGGGTCGAGAGTCCTTCGTTACGGAAGTTACGGTTGATCTCGAATACCCGCTCAAAACCACCAACAACCAGACGTTTCAGGTACAGCTCCGGCGCGATCCGCAGGTACATATCGCGATCCAGCGCATTGTGATGAGTGATGAACGGACGGGCACTCGCACCACCCGGAATCACCTGCAGCATCGGTGTTTCAGCTTCAATAAAGCGTTTTTCAGTCAGGTAGTTGCGAATACCGGCAACGATCTTAGAGCGGGTTTCGAACACTTTACGGGAATGCTCATTAGTAATCAGATCCACGTAGCGTTGACGGTAACGGATCTCGGTATCCTGCAAGCCTTTATGCTTGTCCGGCAGTGGCCGCAGGTTCTTGGTCAGCAGTTCATACTCACCCAGATCAACATACAGATCGCCCTTGCCAGACTTATGCAGTATACCGGTTACGCCGATGATATCGCCCAGATCCAGCGACTTAGCAAAGGGACGCGCCTCTTTATTGACATAAAACTGAATCCGGCCAGACATATCCTGGATAACACCAAAAGCGCCCCGATTCAGCATCACACGTCCGGCAATGCTAACGGTAATCTGTGCTTCAGCTAACGCTTCCTTGGTTTTATCGCCATACTGGTCCTGCAGATCCTGAGCATAACTGTCACGGCGGAATTTATTTGGAAAAGCGTTACCCGCTTCACGCAGCGCGTTGAGTTTTTCACGACGCTCCGCAATGTGGCGGTTTTCATCTTGCTGCTGAATGTTATCAGACATGGTATGTGGAACCTTTAATGGTTAACTCTTTAATTCCAGAAATCGCTAAGTAGCAATTTCTTCATGTGTTCAAATTCTTTTAGCTACGATCGCAGTAGCGTAAACGCTGTGAAAGCGTTATGAGCGCAGGACTGACAAGGCAAAAACTGGCGAAACAGCGGAACCTACGACTGTAGGTAAGCTTGTTGAGCGAGTTTTTAACGCCGTCAGCACAAGTGCAATAGCTTTCGCAGTGTTTAAAACTTAAAGGCCAGCCTTCAGGCTTGCCTCAATAAACAGATCCAGATCGCCGTCCAGCACCTTATCGCAGTTACTACTCTGCACGCCGGTACGCAGATCTTTAATCCGCTGATCATCCAGTACGTAGGAGCGGATCTGACTGCCCCAGCCGATATCAGCTTTGTTGTCTTCCTGTTCCTGCGCGGCCTCGGAGCGTTTCAGCATCTCCATCTCGTACAGTTTTGCCCGCAGCTGTTTCATACAGGTATCTTTGTTCTGGTGCTGCGAGCGCTGACTCTGGCTCTGCACCACGATGCCGGACGGCCCGTGGGTAATACGCACCGCCGATTCTGTCCGGTTGACGTGCTGACCACCCGCACCAGAGGCGCGGTACACATCCACCCGCAGATCAGCAGGGTTAATATCGATCTCAACATTGTCATCGATCTCCGGCGAAACAAAGACAGAAGAGAACGAGGTATGACGGCGACCACCGGAGTCGAACGGTGATTTACGCACCAGACGGTGAACCCCGGTCTCGGTACGCAGCCAGCCAAAGGCATACGCCCCCTGAAAACTAATCGTGGCAGACTTAATACCCGCGACATCACCGGCTGAACATTCCAGCAGCTCGGTTTTGAAACCTTTGTCCTCACCCCAGCGCAGATACATCCGCAACATCATCTCCGCCCAGTCCTGCGCTTCAGTACCACCGGAACCGGCCTGAATATCCAGATAGGCGTTGTTGCCATCCGCCTCACCAGAGAACATACGGCGGAACTCCAGCTGATTGAGCAACTCTTCCAGCTTGGCAACTTCGCTGCGCACTTCCTCGACGGTATCTTCGTCATCCTCTTCAACTGCCATCTCCAGCAGCTCACGGGCATCGGTCACACCGGCGGTCAGATCATCGATAGTCTGTACCACACCTTCCAGCATGGCACGCTCTTTACCCAGCGCCTGCGCCCGCTCGGGCTCACTCCAGACAGCAGAATCTTCCAGTTCCCGATTGACCTCTTCCAGACGTTCCTGCTTCTCAGGGTATTCCAGATAGCCACGTAACACCTCGGTACGCTCGGTTATATCTTTCAGGCTGTTGATGATCGGATTGATTTCCATCGTAATCGCTTTACTCTCTCTATCTGCGCTGGCAGCGTTCTATCTGATTGGCACCGGGACTGGCTGAACTGGCCGGGTAAAAAAGCAGCACATTTTACCCGATTCCCCGGCAGCTGTGTATCCAAAGGACTGAAAAAACTCGACTTTGCCCCCCTTTATCAGCAAGAATTGGATCTGACAAAGGGAACTGTGGATAACCAACAACAAAATGCATCGCCTGCTGATCCTCTCCTGCACGTTTTTCTCGTTACTTCCGGCACCTTTGATGGCCGCAGAAGGAACGGTCAACTCCCATACCGATACGTTTATCGGCATCACCTGCGTCGCTATTTTTCTGATCAGTTACCTGTTTGTACTGGGGGAAGAATATTTTCATCTGCGCAAATCCAAACCGGTCATTGTCGCTGCCGGACTGATCTGGCTGCTAGTCGGTCTGGCCTATACGCTGGAAGGGGATAGCGAGACCGCGGCAATCGCATTCAGACATAATCTGCTTGAATATGCTGAGCTATTTTTCTTCCTGCTGGCGGCGATGTCCTTTATCACCTCGATGGAAGAACGGCAGGTGTTCGCAGCCCTGCGTTCCTGGCTGGTCTCCTGCAAGCTGAGCCTGATACAGATCTACTGGACTACCGGCGCACTGGCCTTCCTCCTCTCACCCATTGCCGATAACCTTTCAACCGCCCTGCTGATGGGCGCGGTAGTGATGGCGGTGGGTAAGCACACGGTTAAATTTGTTACCCTGGGGTGTATCAACGTCGTCGTGGCCGCCAATGCCGGCGGGGCATTCAGTCCATTCGGCGATATCACCACCCTGATGGTCTGGCAGAAAGGGATAATCGAATTCAGCGGATTTTTCAATCTGTTTATCCCCTCAGTGGTCAGCTGGCTGGTGCCGGCACTGCTCATGTCACTGGCAATCCAAAAAGGCTATCCAGTGCCGGAGCGGCGCCATCAGCAACGCCGGATGAAGCCCGGCGCACGGCGAATTATGGTGCTGTTTATACTCACCATTTTACTAGCGGTCACCAGTCACAGCTTTCTTCATCTGCCATCGGTACTGGGCATGATGACCGGGCTGGGCATATTAAAACTATACGGTTACTACCTCAGCCGCTTTGAAGCCCACATCCGGGATACCGGCCATATCCATAACCATCATATTGAAAACCTGACCGATATCAGCCAGATAAAGGGCGATCACACCGACGTGATCCGTCGCTTTCATATCTTCCAGGTGGTCGAACGCTCCTCCTGGGATACGCTGATGTTTTTCTATGGCATTGTGTTATCGGTGGGCGGACTGGCAGCACTGGGCTATCTGGGGTTACTGTCCGATCTGGTCTACAGCCATCTGGGACCCACGCTGGCAAACAGCCTGATCGGCGTCCTGTCATCGCTGATCGATAATATTCCGGTCATGTTTGCCGTACTCACCATGCAGCCGGATATGTCGACTAACCAATGGCTGCTGGTGACCCTGACCACCGGCATTGGCGGCTCGCTGCTATCCATAGGCTCTGCAGCAGGGATCGCGCTAATGGGTCAGGCTCAGGGGGTGTACACTTTTTATGCTCACCTGAAATGGAGCTGGGCAATCGCTCTGGGATATCTCCTGAGTATCGCCGCCCATCTGTGGCTTAATGGCATCTAAGTAAGCACAACGGCGTTAAATGCAGGCTGACTCAGATACCAAACGCGTCCATCACCTGCGGCACCCACTCAGCGATTCTGTCAGCCGTGAGTTCACTCTGACAATCCTCATCGAGCACCAGACCGACAAAATAATCCTGACTTTCATTCAGCGCTTTAGACGCTTCGAAGTTGTAACCATAGATCGGCCAGTAACCACACATCAACGCGCCCCGACTGACCAGTTTGTCATGCAAGGCCCCCATGGCATCAACGAACCACTCGCCATAACCAACCTGGTCTCCCAACCCGAACAGCGCACATTTGACACCGTTCAGATCCATTTCATCCAGCTCAGCCCAGACATCAGACCAGTCTTCCTGCAGCTCGCCATAATCCCAGGTGGGTATACCCAGAATCAGATAGCTATAACTGCCCAGTCCATCCAGCCCGGCAGTCGCCAGCTCATGCATATCAACCCGCTGAGGGCCAATATGCGTTGCGATCAGTTCGGCACAGCTCTCGGTATTACCGGTAGTTGAACCGTAAAAAAGTCCCACGTCCTTACTCATTGCATCTCACTTAATTCATCAGGCCTGGAACATTATCGTTTTGGAGCAAATGCATCGAAAGCATCTCCCGCCAATCGCTCAACCGACTCACGGGCCTCATGCAGGGCCTTCATATTCCGCTCGTTGGCCTGTTTAAGCGTCTCCTCCAGCTCGACCGCATACGCCTGTTGCGACTTGATCAACTCATCTGCAGAGGTACAGTTCTGCATCTGCCGCGTTTGTGCGACGGTCGCGTCAATACAGGCTTTAGTGCACTCCATCTGCTGACGCGTCAGTTCTTCCAGCATTCTGGTCTGGATATTGACCAACTCTTTGAATGGACCCATAGACTGACCCAGTACTTTAGACATATCTTGAAACATAACAATACCCTCGCTCGCCACCCGGCCGAGTGTTAAAAACCCCAAAACAACAGATAGATTAATTTGCTCTGTCTGATGAATAGTTTACGATGAACAACTGTCAGGCCACAAACAGGAGACCTCAAAATGCGACTATTGCATACCATGCTCAGGGTTACAGATCTGCAAAAATCGATCTCATTCTATACTGAGATACTGAATATGAAACTGTTACGTCGCAAAGATTATCCCGACGGCAAGTTTACCCTCGCCTTTCTCGGCTATGGCTCTGAGTCCGAAAATACCGTTCTGGAACTGACGCATAACTGGGATACCAGCAGCTATGATCTGGGTAACGCCTACGGTCATATCGCTATCGAAGTAGAAGATGTCTACGACGCCTGTGAAAAAATAAGATCCCTCGGTGGACAGGTCGTCAGGGAACCCGGCCCGATGATGCATGGTTCGACAATACTGGCATTTGTCCGTGACCCCGACGGCTATATGATCGAGCTGCTGAGCCATTAAACCAGCCGTAAAAGCCCCCAGCAGGCAGCGACAGCGGATGTTGCCCGGCCGAAGTCATGATTTTTCAATCTGATTCCTGTAGAATGCGCGCAATATTAGACCCTGCTAATTAAGCACTTCACTGATCTGCGCCAACAGTGCCTGCCAAAAAGATCCGTTTTGTCCCTATCAACTTCGGAAAGCTGGCCGGTATAATAGGCGCCAATTTTTTACCTTTAACCATACGGGCGTAATTCGATGAGTAAGAAACTACTACTGGCCGTCACCGGGCTGCTACTGACTCTCAACACAGCCTCCGCATATGCCGCCAGTCTGGCAAAAGGCCTGAAAGCCTTTGAAGCCAAGGACTACACCACGGCCATGAATGAGCTGAAGCCACTAATCAATGACAACGATCTGGATGCGATGAATCTCGTCGGTCAGATGTACGAATTTGGTCTGGGCGTTGATGCCGATGAGAAAGCCGCGGTAAAGCTGTATAACCGCTGTAGCGCTCAGGGCCACCTGGAGTGTGTAAACAGTCTGCGTGCCTATAAAAATAAAGGCTATAAAGTTGAACTGAAAACCGTTGAACCGGCTGCGGAATCCGGCGATGCCATTGCCCAAAACCGCCTCGGTGAAATGTATGAGTTCGGTTACGGGGTAAAACGCGATGCATCACAGGCGTTCAACTGGTATTCCCTGGCCGCGGATCAGGGACTGGTCGTGGCTCAGCATAACCTGGGCCGGGCATATAACTTCGGTACGGGTGTTCAGCAGGACTTCTCAATGGCCGAAAAATGGTACCGCAAAGCGGCAGAACAGGGCCATATGGATGCGATGTTCTTCCTCGGTGCTCTGTACTCCAACAACCATGGTGCCGAAGAAGATCAGCAAACTAACATTATCGCATATGCCTGGCTGCAGAACGCCCTGGAACTTGGCAACCAGACCGCGACTGCAATCCAATCCCGGATCGTGATGAAACTCTCTGATGCTGAATTAGAGCAGGCCAAAGCACTGGCAGCCGAGTACAAAGACAAGTTTGTCGTGCCGTTCAAGTAACGTCACCTATTGCACACAAAAACCGGGCTCTGCGCTCGGTTTTTTTTATACCTCAGCCTTAACAACGGGGCTTATTTTGATGGTATAGTCTGCCGCAGTTATAGGGTCGTGGCTTGCATTATCGAGAAGACAAGCCTGGCCGGTAGTGAACAACAGCAAGAGACAGTAACAAAGAAGATGAGCATACCTTTCCCGGAACAAGAAGGTGAACTGCGCCAGCCCAGTCTGATGCGCCGTTTTGCAGCGATGATCTACGATGGTTTTCTGGTAGTCGCCATCTGGATGTGCGCCGGTTTTGCCGCCGTCGGACTGAACCATGGTGAAGCGGTCAGCGGTCCGGTGTTTCAGACACTACTGTTTCTGCTGACCTTCGCCTTCTTCGCCTACTTCTGGGTGCGGCTGGGGCAGACACTGGGAATGCAGGCTTGGAAACTGCGGGTTCAGACCCTGGATGGCCATCATATCAGCCTGCGCCAGGCACTGATCCGCTTTATGACTGCCATCGTCTCATTCGCCTGTTTCGGTCTGGGATTTTTCTGGATGCTGTTCTCAGCCAACAAAGCCACCTGGCACGACAGCTTCTCAGATACGCAGATTGTTCTGCTGCCGAAGAATTGAATATAAAGTAGCTAGAACGTCGCTGCGCGACTCGCTAGACGCTCCTTCGTCGCTTGCCAGGAGCTAGAAAAAGATAAAATCCACACCGTGCTATAGCGCTTTATCTTTATCTTTTTCTGGCAAGCAACGCAGTTGCGTCTAACCACTAGCAAGTCACGCAGTGACGTCCAGCCACTCTCGCGCTTTTGCGACTAACCTGCCTCGTAAGAGCGGCTTCCAGCCGCAAATGGAAACACTCCGATACTGATCGCGGCGGGAAGCCGCTCCTACAAGAGCAGACAAAAAGCTGACAACCACACGCCTGAAAGCGCTTAATCTTTATCTTTTTCTGGCAAGCGAAGCGTTCTAACCACTAGCAAGTCACGCAGTGACGTCTAGCCACTCCCGCGTTTTTTACGACGGCACTCCCCTGTAGGAGCGGCTTCCAGCCGCGAATGAAAAGACTCCGACACTGATCGCGGCGGGAAGCCGCTCCTACAAGAGCATACAAAAAGCTGACAACCACGCCCCTGAAAGCGCTTTATTTTTTACCTTTTCTAGCAAGCAACGCAGTTGCGTCTAACCACTAGCAAGTCACGCAGTAACGTCTAGCCCCTCTCGCGTTTTTATGCGAAGGCACTCCCCTGTAGGAGCGGCTTCCAGCCGCGAATGGAAAGACTCCGATACTGATCGCGGCTGGAAGCCGCTCCTACAAAAGCAAACAAAAAGCTGACAACCACGCCCCTGAAAGCGCTTAATCTTTATCTTTTTCTGGCAAGCGAAGCGTTCTAGCCACTAGCAAGTCACGCAGTGACGTCTAGCCACTCTCGCGCTTTTTATGCGACGGCACTCCCCTGTAGGAGCGGCTTCCAGCCGCGAATGGAAAGACTCCGATACTGATCGCGGCGGGAAGCCGCTCCTACAAAAGCAAACAAAAAGCTGACAACCACGCGCCTTAAAGCGCTTTATCTTTATCTAGCAAGCGAAGCGCTCTAGCCACTAGCAAGTCACGCAGTGACGTCTAGCCACTCCCGCGTTTTTATGCGACGGCACTCCCACGTAGGAGCGGCTTCCAGCCGCGAATGGAAAGACTCTGATATTGATCGCGGCTGGAAGCCGCTCCTACAAGAGCAAACAAAAAGCTGACAACCACGCGCCTGAAAGCGCTTAATCTTTATCTTTTTCTGGCAAGCGAAGCGTTCTAACCACTAGCAAGTCACGCAGTGACGTCTAGCCACTCCCGCGTTTTTTACGACGGTACTCCCACGTAGGAGCGGCTTCCAGCCGCGAATGGAAAGACTCCGATATTGATCGCGGCTGGAAGCCGCTCCTACAAAAGCAAACAAATAAAGCTGACAACCACGCGCCTGAAAGCGCTTTATCTTTATCTTTTTCTGGCAAGCGAAGCGCTCTAGCCACTAGCAAGTCACGCAGTGACGTCTAGCCACTCTCGCGCTTTTTGCGAGCTACCCTGCGCGTTTAATCAACCATCCGCCTAACGCCATGCAGATCATGATCGGCACCAAAGCGGCCCACACCGGATCAATACTGTAGAGGCTGCTCATCGGCGCGAGGATATCCTGGCTGATTTTGAAGACCATACCCACCACCACCCCGGTGATGATTCGCTGCCCGGTAGAGACGCTGCGCAGCGAGCCGAAGATAAAGGATACGGCGACCAGCACCAGACCAATAATCGCCAGAGGCTGAAAGACTTTGCGCCAGAAACTTTGCATATAGCGATCATTATCCAGCTCCTGATCATCGAGATACTGACTGTATTGATACAATTCGCTGGTCGACATCTCTTTCGGTTTAACCATCAGCACCTTCAGACGCTGAGGGTTCAGCTCTATCTGCCACTCTTTGGTTTCATAGCGCTGCGTCTGCGTCTGGTTGTCGAGAAAACGGGTCTCAACAACATCCCGCAATTCCCAGACACCGTTCTGATAACGTCCCGATGTCGCATAGCTGCTATACGAGAGACTGCTGTCGGGCGCAAGGCCAAAACGAGTCACTCCCTGTATCGCACCGTCGGGGGTCACCACATTGATATGGATATACTCACCGTTCTCACGATGCCAGACCCCGGTGCGGGCCGAGATAGTGCCTTGGTTCAGATGCTGTGCCCGGATACTCTCAGACAGCGCCCCGGCATAAGGCGCGATATACTCACCCAGAAACAGCGCCAGAACGGCGAGTACAATAATCGGCTTTAATACCATCCGCACCAGCCGCCACACCGACACCCCGGCAGCCCGCATCACCGTCAGTTCACTCCCGCTGGCCAACGCTCCGAGGCCTAACAGGCACCCGACCAGACACCCCAGTGGTAAATATTCATAGAACGCGGCGGGCACATTCAGGGCTGAATAGGCCAGCGCAATAATCAGCGTATAACCTTCATTCAGATCAGACATCTCGTCGATCATCTGGAACAGAAAGTCCAGACCGACCACCACCAGCATCACCACCATGATGCTGAGAAAAACCTGCTTACCGATATAGCGGTCCAGCTTAAGCAGCATGATCAGCCCTCCGCCGGCCCAACAACTTTTTCCAGGAACCATCAACATATAACAAGCCCATCGCCAGGGCGAAGAACAACAGATGCACCAGCCACAGCAGTATCACCTTGCCACCGTCACTCTCAATATATTTACGTACATTGGTGAGCAACATCAGATAGGCCATATAAAGCAGAATCGAAGGTATCAGCTTGGCATAACGCCCCTGACGGGGGTTGGTTTTGCTCAACGGCACCGCCAGCAGCGCAACAATCAGCGTCAGCATCGGCAGTGATAAGCGCCAGTGTAGCTGAGCCCGCTCGGCGGCACTGCCATCAATCAGCGCTGTTGTTGGCAGAGAGTAGAGTTCGTTTACCTGCTGTATCGGTTGCTGGTCAGGCAAACGGATACCATATTCCTGAAAGCGAATCTGACGATAGTCGGCTTCGCCGGGATTACCCTCATAGCGATAGCCGTTATCCAGCACCAGATAGCGTATCCCGGTTTCCGGGTTGGTATAACTGCGACCGTTCTCAGCCACCACCATCACCGCCTGTTCCCGGTTTTCCAGCTTGATCTTCTCCGAGATAAACACACCACTCATGGTGCCACTGAGACTATCCAGATTTTCAATATAGGTAACCCGGTTACCTCTGGGCATCGTCTGGAAACGCCCCTCGGTGATCACATCAAACTCACCGATATTGCGCTGTTGCTGCAGCATAATCTCGGTCTGATTGGCACCCACCGGTGACAAATACAGACTCATCAACGACACCAGCAGTGCGGTGAACACGGCCGGCCCCAGCGTATAGACCGTCAGTCGGCGCTGACTCATACCGGTTGCCTGCAGCACCACCATCTCACTTTCAAGATAGAGGCGACCGTAGGCCAGCAGAATGCCCAGAAACAGCCCCAGCGGTAAAATCAGCTCAAGAAAGCCGGGCATTCGAAACAGAAGGTAGTAGAATACCGCTTCCATCGGTATCTCACCGGCCGCAGCGATACTCAGATAACTGATAAAACGACCACTCATAATGATCAGCAGCAGCACCAAAGTAACTGCGGCCATGCTGATCAGCACCTCTTTGGCCAGGTAGCGAAAGATAATCAAACTGCCATATCCTGTGTAATTGCAGGTAAAGAATTCTCTCTGATACCGAAAACGGGGTTTTGTTTCTGCGGCATTAGGATAAAATCCGGGTATCAATTAAAAAAAACCGGCCAACAGATACAGGTTGTGCCGGAGCGTCATTATCTTATAAACCAAGCACGATGTCTTGTGTGGAGAAAGCATGGAATTTGAAATCGTTACCGGTTCAGTAGAATCCCTGGAAACTGACTGTCTGATCGTCGGCGTCGCCCCTGATGGCGAGTTTGCCCCCTCTGCTGATCTGGTCAATAAAGCATCGGCTGGCTACCTCAAAGAAGTGGTTGGCGATCTTCAGGGAAAAGCGGGTGAAACCCTGCTGCTGCACAAGATTCCGGGCATCAGTGCCAAGCGGGTGTTACTGGTGGGTCTGGGCAAAGCCGATGAGCGCAGCGACCGCAATCAGCTGAAAATCATTAAGAGCATCATGGACAGCCTGAAAGCCGTGCGCTGCAAAACCGCAGTCATCGCGCTGGATGCACTGGAAAGCGCCGATAAAGATCTCTACCGTCAACTGCGCCACAACACCGAATGGGCCAGCGCAGAGCTGTACCAGTATGACGCAACCAAGAGCAAAAAAGCGGATCCGGTCAGCCTGGAAAGCATCGCCTTCCTGCTGAGTCAGGATGATGCCGAGCTGGGTGAGTTTTCCATTAGCGACGGTTCTGCTATCGCCAACGGTATTGATACCGCCCGCGAACTGGGCAACCTGCCGGGCAATGTCTGCACCCCATCCTATCTGGCAGAAAAAGCGCTGGCGCTGGCTGAGGCGTGTGAAGATCTGAGCACCACCATTCTCAATGAAGATGAGATGGAAAAACTGGGCATGCATTCCCTGCTATCGGTTGGCAAAGGCAGCTCCGAGGCGTCTAAACTGATCGTGATGGAATATAAAGGCGGCGAACCTGACCAGCAGCCTCACGTACTGGTCGGTAAAGGGATCACCTTCGATACCGGCGGCATCAGCCTGAAGCCCGGCGCCAAGATGGATGAAATGAAGTTTGATATGTGTGGCGCCGCCAGCGTTATGGGCACCATGGAAGCACTCACTCAGTTGGGGCTGGATCTGAATGTGGTGGGCATTATCGCCGCCGCAGAGAACATGCCTGCCGGCAATGCCTCCAAGCCAGGCGATATCGTCACCACCATGTCAGGCCAGACGGTAGAAATTCTGAATACCGATGCCGAGGGCCGACTGGTACTGTGCGATGCGCTGACCTATGCCGAGCGTTTCGAACCGGAAACCGTGGTGGATATCGCCACCCTGACCGGTGCCTGCATCGTCGCGCTGGGCAACCATGCAACCGGCCTGCTATCCAACGATGACCTACTGGCCGACGATCTGCTCGCGGCGGGTGAATTCGCCGCCGACAAGGCATGGCGTCTGCCGTTATGGGATGAATACCAGGAACTGCTGGACAGCAACTTTGCCGATATGGGCAATATCGGCGGGCCTGCTGGCGGCACGATCACTGCCGCTTGCTTCCTGTCACGCTTTACCAAGAAGTATCGCTGGGCACACCTGGATATCGCCGGCGTCGCCTGGAACAGTAACGGTAAGTCCAAAGGGGCCACCGGCCGCTGCGTACCACTGCTGTGCCAGCACCTGATTGCGCAGGTGGATGATCTGACCGACGACGAGTAAATCCTAATCACACAGGGCACTGAGTCAGGTAGATGAATGTGTCAGAGCAAGGCATATTTTTTCGATAAAACGCAGCTTACATGTAGTAAGTGAGAATTTTAAGAAAAAATATAACGCCGCGCTGGCGCATTCAGACCCTGACCGGAATTAAAAAACATGAGCCAAGCTGATTTCTATGTTCTACCCGATGCAGACCCGGAAAGCCGCACCGCTTTCCTCTGCCGACTGGCGGATAAAGTGCTGGGGCATGGCCTCAACGCCTACATCCACGTCGCCAGTGCCGGCGAGGCAGAACGCCTGGATCAGCTGTTGTGGGATTATCGCGCCGACGCCTTCATCCCCCACGGCCTGCTCAACAACAAACCCGACGCACCGGTACAGATTGGCTGGGGCGATCAGCTTCCCACCCACCGGGATGTCTATATCAACCTGGCACTGGACGCTTCAGAGGAAACCCTGAAGTTCGACCGCATCCTCGAAATCGTTATCCAGCAAGCGGATATCCTCGCTGCCACCCGCAAAAACTACGCACTCTACAAAGCACACGGCATTACCCCGAAAATGCATGATATGCGTAAGAGCAGTAGCTAGACGTCACTGCGTGACTTGTTAGACGCGCCTGCGTCGCTTGCTAGGTGCTCGCAAAAAACGCGAGAGTGGCTAGAACGGAAACGTTGTTTCCTGCTAGTCGCTAGAAAAAGCAAGAACACTCACTGCGGTTTTAAACCTAGTATGTAGGAGCTGCATCTTGCAGCGATTAAAAAACAGTAGCTAGACGTCGCTTCGCAACTTGTTAGACGCGCCTGCGTCGCTTGCTAGTCGCTAGAAAAAGCAACAGCACTCTACGGATTTGAATCTATATGTAGGAGCTGCATCTTGCAGCGATTAAAAAACAGTAGCTAGACGTCACTTCGCAACTTGTTAGACGCGCCTGCGTCGCTTGCTAGTCGCTAGAAAAAGCAAGAACACTCACTGTGGTTTTAAACCTAGTATGTAGGAGCTGCATCCTGCAGCGATTAAAAAGTCGTGGCTAGACGTCGCTTCGCAGCTTACCAGACGCGCCTGCGTCGCTTGCTAGTCGCTAGAAAAAAGAACGCTCACTGCGGTTTTAAACCTAGTATGTAGGAGCTGCATCCTGCAGCGATTAAAAAACAGTAGCTAGACGTCGCTTCGTGACTTGCCAGACGCGGCTTCGTCGCTGGCTAGGTGCCCGCAAAAAACGCGAGAGCAGCTAGAACGGAAACTTCGTTTCCTGCTAATCGTTAGAAAAAGATAAAACCCACACTAGGCCAAACCATCAGACGTTTTTAATCTTCGCTTTTCCTAGCAAGCGACGCAGTCGCGTCTAGCCACTAGCAAGTGCGAAGCACGTCTAGCTTCTGCGCGTCATAACGACTTGCTAGTCGTTAGAAAAAGCAACAGCGCTCAGGGCTCCGTTGATTGAATCAGTGCCGCCAGCATCTTTTGAATCTCATCCAGCTCCTGACGCCAGTCACTGCCTGTCTGCGTGTGGATATAGCCTATTCGCTGACCGATAAACACCTGTGTTTTCAGCTCAGCCAGCGAACCCTTGGCATAATAAAGAAACTGGCGCTTTTCCTTTACTGAACCGCGCTCAAACCCCTCGGCTATATTACTCGGAATAGACAAACCACTGCGGGTGATCTGATCCCTGAAACCAAAATCCCGGCAGCGACTCAGCACAGTATAAATTTCACAACTCAAACGGCAGGCACGCTTCCATACGTCCAGATCTTCATAACTCATAACAATTCCTTTTGTCTGTCATTTAGCCATGAAAGTGTAGTTCAACCAGCCCCTAGGCGATAATTAGTAATTCATCACTTCGAAGGGGAAAGTGGCTAGACGTCACTGCGTGACTTGCTAGACGCTCCTTCGTCGCTTGCCAGGAGCTAGAAAAAGCATTTTAGTCCGCTAGAATCAATATTCTTCTCTTGATCTTAGCTTTTCCTAGCAAGCGACGCAGTCACGTCTAACTCCTAGCAGGAAACGAAGTTTCCGTTCTAGCTACTTAAGCCCCCCGGCGCTATAATATCCGACTATTTTTTTGCACTAATTCAAGCCTTGAGAGCACGGTCATTTAATGGATACCACTTACCAGCCGCACGAGATCGAGAAATCCTGGTACAAAACCTGGGAAGAGAAAGGTTACTTTGCCCCCTCCGGTGAAGGCGATGCCTACAGCATTATGATCCCGCCGCCGAACGTCACCGGCAGCCTGCATATGGGTCATGCTTTCCAGCACACCATCATGGATGCTCTGATCCGCTATCAGCGGATGAAGGGTAAGAACACCCTGTGGCAGGTCGGTACCGACCATGCTGGTATCGCCACGCAGATGGTGGTCGAGCGCAAGCTGGCCGCCGAAGAGCAGAAAACCCGTCACGATCTCGGCCGCGATGCCTTTATCGAAAAGATCTGGGAGTGGAAAGGCGAATCCGGTGGCATGATCACCAACCAGATGCGCCGCCTGGGCGACTCGGTTGACTGGCCGACGGAACGTTTCACCATGGACTCCGGTTTTTACAACGCCGTGCAGGAAGTGTTTATCCGTCTGTATGACGAAGGCCTGATCTACCGCGGCAAGCGTCTGGTCAACTGGGACCCTAAGCTGCACACGGCGATCTCCGATCTGGAAGTGGAAAACCGCGAAGTCAAAGGCAAGATGTGGTATCTGCGCTATCCGCTGGCCGACGGTGTTAAAACCGCCGCCGGTGAAGACTATCTGGTGGTCGGTACCACCCGTCCGGAAACCATGCTGGGTGATACCGGCGTGGCGGTTAACCCGGACGATGAGCGTTATAAAGACCTGATCGGCAAGGAGATTATCCTGCCGCTGGTTAACCGTCGCATTCCCATTGTCGGCGATGAACATGCCGATATGGAAAAAGGGACCGGCTGTGTGAAAATCACCCCGGCCCACGACTTCAACGATAATGAAGTCGGCAAACGCTGCAACCTGCCGATGATCAACATCCTCACCCTCAACGGTGATATCCGTGACGCGGCAGAGACCTTCAACACCGATGGCAGCGAAAACCACACGATCGACAAGACCCTGCCGGAAAAATATCACGGCATGGAGCGCTTCGCCGCCCGCCGTGAGATCGTCGCCGATATGGAAGCCGCCGGTCTATTGGTGAAGATCGAAGAAAACGCCATGACCATCCCCTACGGTGACCGGGGCGGCGTGGTCATCGAGCCGATGCTGACCGATCAGTGGTTTGCCGATGCCAAGACCCTCTCTGGCCCCGCCATTGAAGCGGTTGAGAACGGCGATATCAAGTTCGTGCCTAAGCAGTACGAAAACATGTTCTTCGCCTGGATGCGTGACATTCAGGACTGGTGTATCTCCCGTCAGCTGTGGTGGGGCCACCGGATTCCGGCGTTCTACGACAATGAAGGCAACGTTTACGTGGCCAAAGATGCCGATGCCGCCCGGGAAAAATACGGTCTGGACCTGCAAACCGAGCTGCGTCAGGACGATGACGTACTGGACACCTGGTTCAGCTCTGGCCTGTGGACCTTCGGCACCCTGGGCTGGCCGGAAAACACCGAACGCCTGCAGACGTTCCACCCCACCGACGTGCTGGTGACCGGTTTCGATATCATCTTCTTCTGGGTTGCCCGGATGATGATGATGACTATGCACCTGATCAAAGATGATGAGGGCAAACCACAGGTACCATTCAAAACCGTTTATGTCACCGGTCTGATCCGTGACGAGAACGGCGACAAGATGTCCAAGTCCAAGGGTAACGTGCTCGATCCGCTGGATATGATCGACGGTATCAGCCTGCCGGATCTGCTGGAAAAACGTACCGGCAACATGATGCAGCCGCAACTGGCCGAGAAAATAGCCAAGCGGACCGAAAAGCAGTTCCCGGAAGGGATTGCCTCACACGGTACCGACGCAATGCGTTTCACCCTGGCGGCACTGGCCTCCACCGGCCGTGACATCAACTGGGATGTGAAGCGTCTGGAGGGTTACCGCAACTTCTGTAACAAACTCTGGAACGCTGCCCGTTATGTGCAGATGAACACCGAGGGCGAAGACTGCGGTCAGCTCTCAGCAGAGAGCGAAATTGAACTGTCTCTGGCCGACCGCTGGATCGCCAGCGAGCTGCAGAAAGTTGAAGCGCAGGTCACTAAGCATCTGGACGAATACCGTTTCGACCTCGCCTCTCAGGCCCTGTATGACTTCATCTGGAACGAGTACTGCGGCTGGTATCTGGAGCTGTCCAAACCGGTATTGTGGGACGAGAACGCTTCTGCCGCCGCCAAGCGCGGCACCCGCCGCACTCTGGTACGGGTGCTGGAAGTGATTCTTCGTCTGACCCACCCGATCATGCCCTACATCACCGAAGAGATCTGGCAGTCCATTAAAGACCTCGCCGGTGTCGAGGGTGAGACCATCATGCTGCAACCCTACCCTGTTGCCAATGAAACCCGCCATGATGCCGCCGCCGAAGCCGATATTAACTGGCTCAAGGGTGTCATCACCGGAGTACGTAACATCCGTGGCGAGATGGGCATCTCACCCGCCAAAGGGCTGGATATCCTGATCAAAAACGGCAGCGCCGACGATAAAACCCGTCTCGAAGCCAACCAGGCATTCCTCGCCAAACTCGCCTCGCTGGCTTCCGTCACCTGGCTCAATCCGGGCGATGAAGAGCCAATGTCCGCGGTACAGCTGGTTGGCGATATGCAGGTACTGGTGCCGATGGCCGGCCTGATCGACAAAGACGCTGAACTGGCCCGTCTGAAGAAAGAGATGGACAAGCTGGAGAAAGAAGCCGGACGTCTGGCAGGCAAACTGAGCAACGACAAATTTGTGGCTAATGCGCCGGAGGCGGTTGTTGCTAAAGAGCGCGCTAAGCTTGAAGAGTTCCGGGCATCGCTGGGGCAATTGAGTGAGCAGTACTCGAAGATAGAGGCGCTTTAGCAACAGTGGCTAGAACGTCGCTTCGCTCCTCGCTAGACGTGGCTCCGCCGCTTGCTAGTAGCTAGAAAAATCAAAAAGCCCGGCAGTGATGCTGGGCTTTTTTCGTTATGGGCAACGGCAATAGGTATCAAAACTGTAGGAGCTGTGCCCTCACAGCGATTGAATGCCCTTTGGGTACCTAACAGTAATTGCTCAAACGATTCAAGCAAAGTTTCTTCTCTGTGAACTCAGTGATCTCTGTGGTGATAACTTTTAAGTTTTACCGCAGTACCCAAAGGCATGCTAAGAACACAGAGAGCACCGAGAATGACAGGAACAAGCTGGATTCATACGAATAATGAATCAGTCTTGTTTATCCTTTGGATAATAACTCTGCAACCTTGATCTCGAAAAGCAAATATGACTCTGCACTATCGCATTAAAATTGAAGTTATCTTATCTTCCCCTCGAATATAAAGAGGATTAGATAGTTTCATTTTCGAGATTACACTCTCCGGTGAATTGCCATCGACTCTTGTTGCCAACTCAAGCTCATGCTTCCACTTATTACAGCCTTCTTTGTCTTCTATTTGGCAATAATAAGTCATTATAAAAAAGGAGGAATATTTGAAACCTCTTTCAAATGATTTTTTATAGAATACTATGCTTTCTTCCAGGTCTTTTGAGTTATTTGCTGTCATCATTATAGAGAACGCCTCCCAAAAGTAGCCTACCCTATCATCTGGATCTATAGTCTTTATAATGTGTTTTGCTTCAACCCATTTTTTCTCATTGTCATTAGTTAAATAACTCATAACAAGCTCTCTTCCGGCATCCTCATTGCCCTTTTCATAGGATTTTAAAAAGAATATATTAGCTTTCATGTTATCCACTTTCTTAAGACATATACCAGCAAAGTAAAGAGTAACTGCAAAAGCTTTATCATCTGAAGCTCTTTTTATATAGTTATCACAGCGACTGGCCTCTACATGGATAGAAAAAAACATCAAACAAAAAGTAACAAAAAATTTCATTTCCGCAAGCGCCTATCTACATCATTTTTTTAGCCAATTAGGGACTGAAGAATGCCTACAACCTACATGAGCAACACATGCAGTATTCATTAGACTATCAACCGACTTTAGCCGGTTTTACTGCTTCATTTTCGAATCGTTCAAAAGCGGGTTTTATTATCTTACTGGCTATATAGAAATTACTGGCTTTCCAGACCGAGTGGATAGCCAGTAGTAGCATAACTGGAGCTTCGATGGCCAAAAGTAACGTTCCTTCTTTGTCCATTCCCCATGCAGCAACGACTAGGACAATAGCAACAACACAAAAGACAGCGAGTACTGCGCTGAATACCATATTCCAGTAGTAGTTAAAGACTTCAAAACGACCATATTTTATAACCAGTTTTTCATCTTCAATCTGGATATATTCACTGACTCGTTTAATACCAAAGAGCGTGATGTCACCTTTGGTTGTTTCCAGAAACTGCCTGATTTTTGAGCGTATATAATGGTCGGAGGTGATACCAGTTGCGCGGTAAAAGTAGGTACGATTCAGGCTTTCATGGATAACAAAACGGACATCTTCTGAAAGGCCTTCGATCTCCAACGCCCCCTTCAGGTCGTTATTCTTTCGCTCTTTAATCTCGAGAACCAGCTTATAGATTAACCGAAACAGGGGAACGAAAAGCAGTGTACCGACTATAACGGTCTCTTGGAGATTGCCTTCAGATAGATTACGTACAAAACCCTCGATCAAATCCATCATGACCAAGCGCCTTTAATTCTAAATAGATGAGGTACGGGCTCTTTCGGGCAACCAGCGACGAGCCACGAACAACGGCTCTTAAACAAAGCATCCATGTTACATCCATTTCAATGAGACGCGTTGCGCCTCCGGTCCCCGGGTCTGCATGATTGCTGTCGCAATCTGGTAACGAACTAATAGGTTGTTACCTGAATGTACTCCCAGACAGCACTCCGCTCAAGCCCAAAGACAACAAAACCACTCCCCGCCCCCCAAAACGGGCACGACTGCCGTTTCTTCGAACAACGCGCAAGTCACGCAGCAACGTTCAGACTTCGGCTGTTTCTAGCAAGCGACGCAGTCGCGTCTAACCACTAGCAGGAAACGCAGTTTCCGTTCTAGCAACTCTCGCGTTCTTTGCGAGCCCTGGCAAGCGACGCAGTCGCGTCTAACCACTAGCAGGAAACGCAGTTTCCGTTCTAGCCACTCTCATGCTGTGTGCGAGCACACGCTGTTTCTGTAGTGGCATTCGTAACAGGCGCCTGTCTCGAGTGGGCTACAAACCATAAACGAATATCACGTATCACGTCATACCCGCATGTATGGTCGACAACAGCCCCCCTCACGACCTTTGCTCCAAAATGCTTTTCGACTAAATAGGTCTTATCCGGAGCATTAACGCTTGCATACTGACCGGTTAGATCAGCCTTAGCGATCTTCAGTGAGGTATCCAGTAGCGAAGAGATGAGACTGGATAACAGCTGTTTATCTCCGTTCGCTAAACGCTCGCTTTGTTGGGTACTGAGTTTCGGGCTGAACACCTGAATGAGATTCTGATAGGTCGGCTCATCACCTTCAGAACTACCTTCAGCGTCAACCCAGACAATGGTGTTTAGAGAAATCTGATCCATTGCACGGGAAGCAAAGAAGATGGGTTTGATATTAACGTCTGTCGCAGCAGCGCCGGCTTCAACCGGGCTAATCAGCCCGGAATCCGTTTGCTCGAGCAAGGCTAACAGATCGATTCCCTCTGCTAAGCTGATCAGCGTGGCTATGTCACCGTTGGCTGCTTCCTGAGCGGCCGCGAGTTTTTTGTTTCTTTGTGAGTTTATAAGTGATGCATGCGTTCCAATTTGAGCCAGAAGCCCGGCAAGACCGGCACCTCCCTGATACATCATTGGAGATGACGAGCTCGTATTATCTTTAGAATAAATTCCACGTATATCGACTAATGAACCTTCTGCCAGAACGAATTTAAGATCTTTTCCAGCATAATACTCAGATCTGGTATTTACGTGGGTCGTATAATCATCCCGATAGGGTGCGCTAACGCACCCTGCCAACGTGATGAATATTAACGCCGCTATTAACGCTCGCATTCCCGATTCTCACCCTTTTTCAGAATGATTTAGCAATTTTTGCCTTAACGTTTTCTACCGCCTGGTAATAAGCAGTGGTCACATTTGGGTAGCTTGGTGGCTCATCCCATGGGCCCCCTGGCTGTACTCTTTCGTTAATACTCAAATACTGAAGATATGCGTTGGTATTAAGATCTACAGAATAGAGCAGACCTGCAAGGTGACCTTTAGGGTCGCCATTTGGGACGTAATCACTAAAGCTGCGGTAGGCTCCGTGGCTCCATAGTTGAACCACCACAAGTACATCAATATCTAGCTCACTTTTAACGTCCCTTAAGTCTTTATCTGCAAATCCCAGTTGGTCATCGAAATCTTTAAAATCGTCCAGAGGGGTAGAAAGCTGAACCAGCTTCACATTTGCAAAACGGGATGAGTATTGAGAGTGAACCAGGTCTTTAATCGCGTCCAGTTCATCAGTCGAGATAGTGCTTTCAAGATGCGAATCTAACCCACTGGTTAATGCAGAAGCGAATGCGTAGCATAAAAGGCAGTTTGCGCCCCAAATGTGAGTCGTCGCCTTATCTTCAGGGGCTTCATAGTAAATACCTATTTTAATGTCATCTCGAGACAAAACATCGGTATTTAAAGAGACCTCAGGTTGTGGGGGTGACATGGCACAACCCGATAGAAACAAGATAGAAAAAATTCCAACTACATACTTGATTTTATTACGAAAACTTTTCATTTTCTTTCCTTGAAAGTTTACTGGAAAATATTTAATTATTAATTCATTTTTCATGAGAGATTTATCACCTGACCACCCTCTATGGCCTTAGCCAGCATCACCTATAGCACTTCAGTTTTACAGGCCCACTGAGCGGGTACCTGAAGTGTCTAAGGGTTTTTCTGAAACGGCATTTAATGCTTTCTGCCACTGGCTGCGGCTGAGTTGCGGGTCTTGCACATTGATTTCAGCGGGATGACAAACAAAGTCCCCGATCATATCCATCATGACCAGGTGCCTTTAAAACTAAATAGATAAGGTGCAGACGCTTTCGAGCGACGAACTACGAGCCACGAACAACAGCGATTAAAAGAGGTATCCATATTACATCCATTTCAGTAAGACGCTGTGCGTCTCATTCCCCGGGTCTTCATGACCAACTGCATGATTACTGTCGCAATCTGGTAACGAACTGATACGTTACTTCCCGAATGTACCCCGTGGCAGCCTTCGACTCAACCCCTGTCATGAAGAAAATCCACAAAAACTATGGTCTTTTACTTCTACTGGCATCGAACGGCTGACAAGTCCCGTAGCAACACCCGAGCTTAAGCCATTGAATCCAAAGGATATGCCAGTACACCTCCCACAAAAACAACAAAGCACGGGCTGATTATTGAAGCATATCCGGGCAACCTCTCTGAATTTCACATCTAGCAAACGACGCAGTCGCATCTAGCAACTCTCGCGCCTGTCGCAAGCGCGGACGTTCCCCATCGCGACGGGACGTCGCTCCTACAAATACAACCCATATCCGATTAAACCCCGCAGGCTTTTGCTTTTCCTGACTTCAGACAAGTCACATAGTGACCTTCGGACCTCGGCTCTTATCTAGCACTCGCCACTCGCAGGGAACGCAGTTTCCGTTCTAGCCACTCTCGCGTTATTTTCGAGCCCTAGCTACTCTGCTCAGTAGTCTTTTGGGTGTTTGGTTTCCGTATACAGATGACATAGGTATTCGATACGGTATCGTGCCAGCCACGGCCGGTTTTACCGAGAAATGAAAACGGTTCGAATGGAACTATCCGGAGAAAGGTTCTGCCCAGAATCTGGGCGAAACTTGGTGGAAGTCCTTTCTCGTTCACTATCCGGGTGCCTGTGATCAGTTTACCAATAGTGATACCGAAGACTCCTTCAAAAACCAGGTAGTACAGTATGAGAACAAATATCCCAAACAGGTAATCAGGTATCGACTCAATATAAGCCATACCGGCATCACCAAAAAGCAACATTCCAACGATTCCAATTAAGAAACCTAAGACGAGCTGGAACAGGATAATATCAATCAGGTAATTTAAAAATCGCCGCATTTTGCTGGCGGCAACGGGGACGCTTTCTTCTGCTGCGACTGTCAGCTCTGACTGAGGTGCCGTATAGGGGTTTTGTACTTCTTCCATAATACATCCTTGTAAAATATATACTTTTGAACAATGTACACTTGACGAAATAGATCCTCAACCCAATAGCTTAATCACTTCCCCAAAAGCCATAGGCTTTCGCTGTTGTTTTGTTTTCCCGGACATCGGGCCTCAGACAAGTCACGCAGTGACGTCTAGCCACTCTCTCCCATTGCTTTATAAAGGCACTCAATTCAAAATAACCTTCTAAATTAATTCAGATATTCATAGTTGGCCGATGCCCTCCATCCAGTTCACATCTCAACATGCCACCCCTGATGCCCTGCTACTGATGTTTCACGGTGTCGGTGCCAGCCCTGAATCACTGCAGCCATTGGCTGAATATATTAACCACGCTTACCCTGATCTGGAGATTCGCATTCCTGCCGGATTTGCCCCTTCGACTATCTCGCCACGGGGGTTTCAGTGGTTTGATGTGATCGGCGTAACCGAAGAGAACCGGCCAGCACGCGTGCAGCAGGTCATGCCGGCATTTGATCAGCTGATCCGGCAACAGGCAGAGTCGGCTGGCGTGCCACTGGAGAAGGTGGTGTTACTGGGCTTTTCGCAGGGCACGATTATGTCGCTGGAGTGGCTGAAACAGAGTCATGATGCGGTCGCCGGTATTATCGCTATCGCCGGACGTTTTGCAGAACTGCCGCAAACAGCCCCGGGCTGCACGACTCCGGTCTGCCTGATTCATGGTGAGACCGATCAGGTCATCGACTCCGACTATGCGCAACAGAACCAGCAGCGTTTATCCGAACTCGGGATACCTTGTGAACTGAACCTGCTACCAGACACCCCGCACAGCATCACCCCAACGATGTACCCGCTGATTACCGACTTCATTCAAAAGGTTATCTAACGACCCCTGTATTACTTTTCCTGACATCCGGCTTCTGCTCTTTCTGGCAAGTGACGTTTCCCATCGCGACGGGACGTCGCTCCTACAAAAGCAACAGCGCACAGCTGATAACCGGAGCCTTCCCGAGCTACTGCTCTTCCCTGGCAAGCGACGCAGTTGCGTCTAGCCACCAGCAGGAAGCACAGCTTCCGTTCTGGCCACTATCCAGCCTCTTGCGAGCCCGGATGATTTGCCATCGCGACGGGACGTCGCTCCCACAAAAGCAACAGTGCACAGCAGATAACCGGAGCATTCCCGGCCCTCCGCTCTTTCTGGCAAGCGACGCAGTCGCGTCTAACCACTAGCAAGTCACGCAGTGACGTCTAGCCACTCTCGCGCTTTCTGCGAGTTATCCGGACCGTTTTATATTTTTCCGTTTCAGGATTCCCCCCCTGTGGCTTTTAGCCTACACTGAGATTTATGAAGCACGCAGTAAGCATCTCCTCATCCAGTTCAAAGCTGCTCCCGTATCAACGGTGGTTAGTAGTATTGCTTTTGCTGCTTCTGGTCGCGCTGCAACCCCGCATACTCCCCTTTGAGCTGCTGACTAAACAGCTATTCTCTATTATCGAAAGCAATGTTTCAGAGCAGTTACTTTCTGATTCTATTGACGGTGGTGATGACCAGCCCTGCAATATAACCCTTTATCTCACGGCCAGTCTGGCCCTGAAACCTTTCGACTTTGAAGTAAACCATACTGATCAGTCGTGCCCTTCCAGTCTACGCTGGAGAACCCCATCAACCCGGGCGCCGCCCGCTTTTAGCTAATATCCCTCATTTTTTATATACCTGATGACAGGTCTTTTTCTAAGACAGGATTATGCTATGAATAACTATAACGAACTGAAAACTATCCTACTGGATGCCTCCGATCATATCGCCCGTCCAGGGGAGTTACACGAATACACGCTCAAAACACCGGCCATCGAAGTAGTGACCGACTTTGAGAAGGTTCAGCCACTGATGATGGAGCAGGATGTCTCCATCGATGAAGCCCGCCAGATGATGCGCAAGGTCCATGTGCGTTCGGTACTGGTGATCGATAAGGATGAAAACTTTCGCGGCCTGCTGACCATTGCCGATCTTGAAAGCCGCGCGGCAATGAGTATTGCAACCTCCGCCGGCCTCAAACGTCACGATATCTCGATCAGAGAGGTGATGACGCCCCGTGACAAATTGCACGCCATTCCCCTCTCTGAGATCACCCATGCCAGCATTGGTGACCTGTTGCGCACATTACAACATGCCGGCACTCCGCATATGCTGGTCGTCGATCCGCAGAATCACGAAATCCGTGGGGTAATCTCCGCCAGTGATATCGCCCGCCGCCTGAAGGTGCCGGTAGAAATTTCCAAACGGGCATCCAATTTCCGGGAAGTGGTCGATGTGCTGTTTTCCGGCAAGGATACTTGATAAAAGCAGGGGCCAGATCGTCGCTACGTGACTTGCCAGACGCGGCTTCGCCGCTTGCTAGTGGCTAGATAGAAAAAACATAAAGCAGGAAGAAACACCCGGTGCGGTAAACCGGAACAATAGAGAAGACACAGAAGACTCGGTTTGAAGGGGCTATTGTTCGGGGTGATGTCCGGGCAGTAGTATAACGGGTCGGGATCTGCACTTAAGTGAATGACTCGTTTATCAAAGCCCGGTCTCCGGGCTTTTTATTCGACACAGTACTGTCATGCCTATTTCAATGGCAGGTAGATATCGGTCAGCAGATCACACTCATCGACTTCATGGATAAAGTTCAGATACTGGAAAAAGCAGGGATAGTCCCGCAGCTCTTCGCCGCTACCGGGCAACCAGTTACGGTATAGATAATAGATACACTCATCAATTTTATCGTGACTGCCGCGGTGATGAATCACGGCGCAACGCCCCCCCGGAATCACTCCGGACTTCACGCCATAAGCATTCGCCGGAACCTCCCCGTCAAACGAGCCACACACATCGAAACGGAACGCTTCCGGCACGCAGGTATTTGGGTCATTGTAGGGAACACCAAAGGTTTTACTGGTGTTAACCGGAGACAGACCGGTCGCTTTACGCCAGGCGACAAACCGCCCCACCGTTTCCAGCACCTGCTCACGGGGACCTTTATGTTCAACCCGTGCAACCGGTGTTTCGACAAAATTTACAATCTCAACATTCATTTTCAGCACGCCTCCTGCAGGCATATCAAACTGGAATTTAGAGTGCCATTCGGGCCACTCAGGTGATGCCCTGAAGCTGCGGGGAGATTGTCCAAAGGTTCGCTTAAATGCCCGGGAAAATGCTTCCGGGCTGTCAAACCCTGCTTCATACGCGATATCGATGATCCGCAATTCCTGTTCAAACACTAACCGGAATGAGGCCCGTTTTAAGCGCATCAGCTGAATAAACCGAACCACGCTGACGCCGGTAAACGCAGAAAACAGTCGATGAAAGTGATACTTCGACAATGCCGCGACACCGCTCAGTTGCTCTATCGACAGCTCTGCATCCAGATTCTGATTGATATAATCACAGACCAGCGTCATTCGCGGATATTGCTTTACAGCGCTTTGTGCATTCATCGCCTCTCCTTCGGGATAACTTCTTCGAGACAGCTTCTTCGAGACAGCTGCTTCAGTGCAGAAGTATATTCGCATTCAGGAGGCGATGGATCTTGATCGGGGTTGCTGTATTAAAAAAAACGGGGCTTGGCCGGTGCTTCAACAACGTAAAAAGCCCGGCAACGATGCCGGGCTTTGTTAGTCTTACGCTGATCCCGATTAAGCCTCAGCTGTTGTCAGTTTTGCTCCCAGCTGTCCTGACGCGAACCCGAACAAAGTCCCTACGATAATTGAAACCGATATCAGCAACAGTGGGTTACTCAGGTTAGCCGCCAGCAACACGTCATTACTGAGGGTGCCCGACGTCTGTAACAGATACGCAAAGGTCGGCGCATAGCCAAAGACACTCGCGGGAATGGTTGCCAATGCCGGAATATTGGCCGCCAGACACAGAATCAGTACCGTTGCAGCAACCACGATGCCTGCCCACAATGGCAATCCCAGCGACTCGGCCATCGGCAGATTAATAATAATGAGTGCTGCCGCCCACGCCAGAAAAACACCAAAAATACCGCAGACAATCGTATTCTTCATCGCATCCGCCGTGCCACCGACAGCGAAGAAAGCGCCCCAGGCCACAAACACCGCCCAGATAAGAAAAATACCATTCAGAGGACCGATCGCCAGATACGTGGCTAATCCACCCAGAAGGCTAATACTGATCGATAAAGCCGTAAGATTCTTCATTAAACACTCCAGATTATTTTAATTTTCAGAGTTACACCGCTGATTAATATCCACGATGTAATGAGTTGGAGGCTTAATCCTAGCCCTCTGATGAGATATTAAAATTGCACTAGAGGCTCAAAAAACAAGACTTTAATGTTAGTCACGGGGATCATAGTACAGCGTGTAAACCTGAGGTTTTTTGTCCCATCACAAAGTATAAGAGCCGTGGCTAGACGTCGCTGCGTGACTTGCTAGTGGTTAGACGCGACTGCGTTCTTTGCGAGCCCGCCCTAGCCACTCTCGCCCTTTGTGCGAGCCACTCCCTGCGGCCAGCTGCAAACAACCCTGTTCCGACCACGGTGTTTCGCCTCATATAACATCTTGTCGGCGGTGGCGAAAAGAGATATATGATCAAGCTTCTCGGTGGGCACCATAGAGGCAACGCCAGCGCTGATGGTTAACACGGTTCCAACATTCGAAGCGGGATGGGCGATAGAGAGTTCGAAAATCTCCCGGCGGCAACGTTCAGCAATATCAAGGGTGGCTTTGCGGCTGGTATCCGGCAATAACAGGGCAAACTCCTCTCCGCCATAGCGGGCGATAAGGTCTGTCGAACGGGTGACCACTTTCTGCAGGGCTTCAGCGACCCTTTGCAGACTTTCATCACCGCGAAGATGGCCAAAATGGTCGTTATACTCCTTAAACATATCGATATCGATAACGATCAGCGAAAGGGGTGAACCGTTGCGCATCGCATGCCCCCACTCCCGCGCCAGCGTCTGATCATAAAGACGCCAGTTGGCAACACCGGTGAGGGCATCCTGAAAAGAGAGCTCTTCCAGCCTTTTGTTAACCCGTTGCAACTCATCTTCCATCGCCTTGCGCTTGGATAGATCGAAGATAAATCCAATCAGCGATGTGGTAATCCCCTCTTCCTGAATAACATGGATAACATCCCGTACCCAGACGTACTCGCCATTCGCAGTCAGTGCCCGGTAATCGATTTCGTGATCAAAGCCTTTATCGCTTAAGGTGATACAATTGCTGGCTGACAGTTCCCGCTCATCCTCATGGATGCGGTCTATCCAGTCCTGCGCTGTCGCCCAGCTCTCCTGAGACCAGCCCAACAACTGCTCAATCTGCGGGCCAATATACTCAAACGCCTTGGTTTCCCAATTCATCTTCCATGGGATTGCCTGAGTCGATTCAAGTAGCGTTTTGTATATGCCTTCCTCAACTTCATCGATCACGTTATCACGCTCCTTGAAACCTCAGAAAACAGGTCAGTCCAACTCCGAAAAACAATTAATATAAAGTGATTGCTAAAGCAGTCAGCACTCAATATAGCTCACTCAGGCCAATCAGGTACGACCCCCAGCGCCATATTCAGACTATTTTTGTTATAGAGCAGTACGGTATCAGCGCCGGCCAGCGCTGAATCGGCAACGGTCAGACCGTATTCACCCACCAGCGTGCCATCACCATGAATCGTGCCTGAAGGGGTAATAAGAGCATAGCCAAAGGGGATTCTGAACGCCGTGAAGTGATACGCGCCCTCCGCCTGTTTGCCAATCACGATATAACCGCCACAGGTCTCAAAAAGCGGAATATGTACATGAGGAAAATCATGGGTTTCAACAAAAATACCGCCACCGCCATATTTCTGCATGAGGAAGTCTTTCTTATAATCTTTGCCATAATCGTAGCGCATCATCGCCGTCTGATATTTGGCCGATGAGATCGAAAAATGCTCGCCGGTCCCGACCAGTGAAAGACCATAATACTTAACGTTTGCCCGGGTCGCTGTCACCGTTGGAATCTCAAAACCATCGGGAACCAGCAGTGTCCCCATACAACCAAAACTGTTGGCGCTACCACCATATACAACCTCAATACCCGCTTCCAGCGCTTCCTGGGCGGTATACCAACGTGCATTCACTACCACATGAGGTGTGTCCGGTGACATGGGCGCGATTGTCTGTGGTGAGGCAATATCCATCACCCAGTTGGTGACACCCTTTTCAACAAAGGCGATCTCCCCCTCGGTGCTCATAACAACCTTACTGGTATCCGGTTCGCCATCTTTCACCGCATAGCGTGTTAGCTCTACGCTTTGCACGATGGTTTCTTCCAGCAGACTTTTATCCTGTTGACTCATATATAATCATCTCTCTATCGGGCGCATCCGCTAAAACAAACCTGCACTAAAAAAACCATCCTCAATGGTCACCGCAATGACAATCCTATTGTTGCTTCAGACGGGTTTAACCTGCAGCCTGATTTGTTTCACCATCGGTTGTTTTAATTGGCCAGCTACAGGCAAAGCGGTTGCGTCCGTTACGTTTCGCCTGATACAACATCCGGTCAGCGGTTGAAAACAGCTCTGTAGAATCATCGCCCGGTTGCGGTTCCAGACTGGCAACTCCGGCGCTGATGGTCAGCAACGGCCCGGTACTCGACGCCGGATGCGGCAAGGCAAGTTCAAGAATACAGCGACGGCAACGTTCGGCAATATCACGGGCGGCCTCCCTGGCGGTATCGGGCAGCAACAAGACAAACTCTTCTCCACCATAACGGGCAAAGAAGTCGGTTGAGCGTACCGCAACACTCTGTAACGCTTCTGCCACCTGTCTAAGGCATTCATCTCCCTGAATATGTCCACACTGGTCGTTGTAGTCTTTAAAGTGATCGATATCGATAACGATCAGGGAGAGGGAGCTACCGGAGCGCAGTGCCCGTGCCCACTCGCTTGCCAGTGTCTGGTCATAGAGGCGACGATTGGGAACCCCGGTCAGACCATCCAGATAGGAGAGCGCTTCCAGCTTTTTATTCGCTCGCTGCAACTCCTCCTCCAGCGCCTTGCGCTCGGAGATATCAAACATAAAACCGACCAGCTCAGTCGTCACATCATTTTTGCGAATCACATGGACGACATCACGCACCCAGACATAACGACCATCAGCGGTCAGCGCCCGGTAATCGGCTTCATGATCGGTGCCTTTTTCGCACAGGTTGATACAGTATTGCGCCGTCTGATCCCGCTCATCCATATGAATACGATCGATCCAGTCCTGAGCTGACACCCAACTGTCCTGACTCCAACCCAACAGCTGCTCAATCTGTGGGCCGATATACTCAAACGCTTTGGTCTCCCAGTTTATCTTCCAGGGGATAGCATTGGTCGACTCAAGCAACGTCTTATATACATCATCTTCTTGATTGATCACGTCTTCTGACTCCATGAAACGTCTGCATCCAAGGGGCGACTAGGCGACCCCGATTGAGACATGAAACGTTAAGTACAACGAATTTAATCTCTCGAATATAGCGCACTTCTACCAGAAAAAGGCTATTCAGTCGCCAAAGTGAGGGCTGAATAAATATTAACCGACTATTATTTCAATGCGACGTCCTAACATCCGCCGGGCATTCAAACGTGCTCTGCGCCAGAGTTGAGTCAACAAACAGCAACAATACTTCTGCTGCTGCTCTATTCAACGCAGCTATGCTATGCTCCGCGTCCATTCAAATTAAAAACTCCCCCTTGACGGAGCACAACAGTGGACTACGATTTCACCCACGATATATACGGTGCATTCCGGGCTGAATTTTCCATGGGCCATGAGGCACTGGGCTATTGGCTGACCTATGAGTTGAGAAGCCGTCAGACGGTGATCTCTGAGCTGCTGACTATCATCTCAGAACTGCAAAACCGTCAGCGGATGGACTATCTGATGGAAGGATCGGAATACAACCTGCTGCTTAGCCGGGATGAAGCCGTCGTGCGGGCCCACGCCCTTGATTCTGAATTTGAAGAGGAACAACCGGACGATAATCTGGTGTTTTATGATCAGGAGTCAACCGCGAGCTGTGGCCTGGATGACTTTATCGAAATTCTTGAAGGCTGGCAGCAGTTTACTTCCACGCTGTAAGCGCTATGACGGTTTTGGTTAACTATCATTTACTGTTTTAAAGTATTATGTCTCACGGCTTAGCACTCGCGAAAAACGGCTTATAGGGCTATTCTCAAGGCTTAGTTTTCGCGTACAGACTTATCGGCATGTAACACGAACAGCCCATTCTGGTCACTTTTCAACCAGAACAGTCTTGTTTTATCAAAAAAAGGGCCTGAATATATAAGCGTCCAATAAAAATAACACAAGAAACTATATACATTTAAGAGGGATCTGAATGTTGTCATTTTTTCACAGATTGATTTTAGCTGTTTTGCTGACAACCCTGAGCGGCCTCGCCGCTGCCGACGGTAATCAGGTAGAGCTTTATACGGTTAATTTCCCCCCCTATACGATTATTGACCCGCAAAACAATATTCGCGGGATTGATGTTGAGGTGGTCACTGCGGCGCTCGCCGCCGTAGGTATCGAAGCCATAATCGCCGAAGCCCCCTGGAAACGCATCCTCAAAAACATTGAGCACGGCAGAGTTGCCGGCACCCTCTCCTGCGCCAAAAATTCCATCCGAGAGACATATATGCTGTTTAGCGAGCCGATCAGTGAAAACGTCTGGGGAGCCGTAACCGCCAGGGATTTTGATACCAGCAATCTGGTTAACTTCCCCGATATCCAGGGTTATGAAGTCGTCGCCGTTGCCGACTGGGCGCAGTCACGACAGCTTAGCCAACACAACCTTCGCCATTCAGTCATCCCCGATATAGACAGCGGCATCCGCTCGGTGTTGTACCGAAATATTGATCTGTTTTATAACGGCAAACTGCCAACGCTATATCATGCCCGAAATCTGGGTCTGCGGGACAAGATTGCCTTCCACCAATTTGAAGATATTGAGAGTACCCCCTTACACCTTTGTCTCAGTAAACTCTACCCTGACAGTCAGACACTGCTGGAACAGTTCAACACCGGACTCAACAAAATTAAACAGTCTGGAGAGTTCGATGCGATTTATAAAAAATATAACTAATCAGACGTTAAACGGGTTGGCAATATCGCGACTGCCAATGCCGGGGGTGTAATGTTGAGTTTTAAATTTATTCATCGGATCGCCTTTAAACAGGCCAGGTCCATTTTACTCATCTCCTTAATACTGGGGACTATCTCTACCGGTTGGCAGATCTATAATAATATTGATCTGGAAAAATACCGCCTCCAGCTCACTGTCAAACAGGTTACCCAGTTACATAAAGAGTCTGCCGCCCGTGCCGTCTATAATCTGGATGATGATCAGGCAGAAGAGATCACCACAACGCTGATATCCACCCCCTTTATTTACCATGCCGCTATCATCGATGACTTTGGCGACAATCTTGCCGAAAGCGTCCGTAAGCCAGTCGGACAAACATGGCTAGCCTCACTGGGGAGTCAGCTATTTAAGACCAGCAGCCACATAGAAGAACCATTAATCATTACCTCGCCTAATCAGGATGACGCCCGGCTTGTTATTGACCTGGATACAGCCTATATCGCTAATAACTATATTCGTAGCGCCATGACAAACCTTTCCGTGGGACTGATTTCAAGCCTGATCCTGGCGACTATTTTTTTACTACTCATCTATCGTTATCTGTCGCAACCCATTCTGGATATTGCCCACTGGGTCAATCAGTTGCGACAAACTGAGAGTTGCCCGCCCCAACCCTATGATAAACCCGATGAACTGGGGGACCTGGCCTCGAGCTTTGCCCGCCTTTGGGAAGAGAGAAAAGATAAAACTGATCAACTCAACGACACGATTGACCGCCTCTCCAGAAGCGAGCGCTTCTCCCGCTCTCTGATGGATAATGCCGGCGATGCGATGTTTCTGTGTCGGCCGGATAGCTCCATCGTCCGGATCAACCATCAGGCAGCTAATTCGCTCAAAAGCAATGAGCAATTCTTTATCGGCCGCTCCCTGGCTGAATTCAGCAACAACTACTCAACCGAAGCACTCCAGGCACTGTTTGCAACCATTGAACAGAAACAGGCTATCACAATGGAGGATATTCACATCAGCGTTCAGGGCGGCTCTTTCCCCGTTGAGGCCCGCTGCATCAGGATGAATCTCGATGATACAGACTATATTCTGATTCTGGCCCGGGATATATCGGTCAGAAAAGAGGCGGAAAAACAGATTTTTGAGCTGGCATTTTTTGACACCCTGACCGGACTGGCTAACCGCCGGCTGTTTATCGACCGTTTAAATACCGCGATGAAGTTCCATCAGGACAATCAGCGCTACGGGGCGGTGTTGTATATGGATCTGGATCGTTTTAAAACCATCAATGATTCGCTGGGACATGCAATCGGTGATGCGATCCTCTGTGAGGTCGCCAAGCGACTGACCCGGATACTACCAGAAAACGCCACCTGTGCCCGGTTTGGTGGGGATGAGTTTGTCGCACTGCTGCCCGATACCGGGAGTTCAGCTGAAATCTGTGCAGAGATCGCCGCCAACTGTGCCCTGCAAACCCTGGAAGAGCTGAAAATCCCGTTTGATGTGGATAACCATCAGTTGTTCTGTAGCACCAGCATCGGCATTGCCATTTTTCCAGACAGGAAACACAGCGCGGTGGATATCCTGCGGCATGCCGACACCGCGCTCTATCGTGTCAAAACATTGGGGCGTAACAGTTTTCAGTTTTTCGATCCGGAGATGCAATCCTCGGCACAGGAAAGGCTTGAAGTGGAAAAAGGGCTGCATCAGGCACTCAAGAACAATGAATTTGAGTTATGGTTTCAACCACAGGTCGACAGCCATGATCAGATACTCGGGGCCGAAGCCCTGCTGCGCTGGAGACACCCGGACACAGGCATTATTATGCCGGGAAATTTTATTCAGATAGCCGAAGAGAGTGGCCAGATTGTAGAGATTGGCAACTGGGTCTTGTTGCAGGCGTTCAAACAACTGGCAAGCTGGCGCGAACAGGGGCTGCCGGAATCATTCAAGCGCCTGGCCATTAATATCAGTCCGTTGCAGTTTATGCAGGTCGATTTTGTGGATCGCGTACTGCAAATGCTGGATCAGACTAAGATCCCGGGCCTGCTGATTGAATTAGAGATCACGGAGAACATGCTGCTGAATAACTTTGAGATTGCCGGCAACAAGATGAAACTGCTCAAAAAACGGGGGATCTCATTTGCTATCGACGACTTTGGCACCGGCTATTCATCACTCCGATACCTGCACTACCTGCCACTGGATATACTTAAGATTGATCGTTCCTTTGTCACCGGCCTGTGCCCCTCTTCGGAACTGGCAGCCATTGTCGAAGTGATCATCGCCACCGCCGACCGGCTTAACCTTACCGTTATCGCTGAAGGGGTTGAAACCCTGAGTGAAAGAAGCGCACTGATGGAGTTGGGCTGCAACTGCTTCCAGGGTTATCTGTTTTCCAAGCCCATCAATGCAACGTTGTTCTACCAGAAGCTGCAGGCCGCCAATAAAACCACAATCGCCTGAATTAACAACTGATAGCATTTCGCTTAACCTTTCACCCGATACAGCGCGGCATACATCACGGGCACGACTCCCAGGGTCAAGAATGTTGAAACCAGAAGCCCTCCCATAATCGCAACCGCCATCGGCTCCCACATCTCTCCTCCTCCAAGGTAGAGAGGTATTAAGCCAAGTACAGTGGTAGCAGTGGTAAGTAATATCGGCCGGGCTCGTTGCTGAGCGGCCGAAATAATCGCTTCAGGGTGAGGCAATCCCGCTTCAAGTTCTATATTTATCCGCTCCAGCAGCACAATCGCATTGTTAATCACAATTCCCGCCAGTGAGATAATTCCCAGAAATGTCATAAAACCAAAGAAGGAATTCGCCACCAGCAACCCCAGTGCGACACCAATGAGCCCGAGCGGAATAGTGATCAGTATAATCAATGCTTTGCGCATAGAATTAAACTGGGCCACCAACAGGATCAGAATAATAAAACCGGCAATCGGTAATTTCTCAACAATAGAGGCATTAGACTTGCCCGAGGTTTCCTGCTCACCACCAAACTCATAACTAACGGAGTTATCCCAGACCGATTCCTGCTGCTGCAACCAGGGTTTCAATTCAGCAAACTTTTCAGCGGCAGTCACACCCGGCTGCAGCTGAGCGCCTATCGATATTGTTCGTAATCCATCACGGCGTATCACCTTAGACAGGTCCCATACAACATTGATATCCGCAACCTGAGTCAGCGGCAGGGATTGCCCGGACGATTGAATATAAACCGACAGTCCCTCGAGCTTGGTAATATCTTGTTGAGTAGCCACCCCAGAACGCAGAAGAACGGGAATCACATCTTCGCCTTCTCGGTATTCGGTCAATTGCATTCCGTCCAGACTGGTCTGCAGAGAAACCGCAATATCCTGACTGGTGACACCGGCACTCAGAGCCCGGGCCTGATTAATCTGAATATTGAGCTTTTTAATCCGCTGGCCCCAGTCATCTTTTATGTTAGTTAAGCCTGCCATCCCTGCCATCTGCTGTTTTAAATCACTCATCGCGGCAAACAGACTCACTGAATCTTTACCTGAAAGCCTCACCTCTACCGGATTATCAATAGCAGGGCCGTTCTCGATCAGCCTGGTTTTGACATCCAGGTCAGGATGACGATCCAGCGCGTAGGCTTTCAACGAGGCCATTATCGACTCGATCTGAGACAGCGCGTTTACATTGATAACCATCAGCGCATATCCTGAATTTGACGGTTTTGGATTATGAGCCAGAATAAATCTGGGGCCGGCATTGCCGATATAACTGACCCAGTTTGTCACCCCCTCACTGCGTTGCTCATCGACTTTCCAGTTTGCACTCAGAAAGGATTCAACATCACTTACGACCCGGGTCGTTTTAGCAATACTAGTGCCTGTAGGCAGTTCCATTTCTACTTTGAAATACGCGCGATCAGAGGGTGGGAAAAACACCTTTGGCAGATAGCCAAAAGCGTTCATTGATAGTACAAATATCGCCGCAGTGACTCCCAGCGTGAGCGCTCTGTTATTAAGCATCCAGTCCAACAGACGCCTGTAACCCCGGTAAAAACGACTATCAAATGAGTCTTTTCTGGGGGCTACTTTAAGAAAATATACACAGAGCATCGGAATAAGGGTTAGCGATATGATCCAGGAACACAGCAGGGTGATAGTCACAACCTTAAATAAAGAGGCGGTAAACTCCCCTACACTGGACTCAGCCAGATAGATCGGCAGAAATGCGGCCGCGGTGGTGAGTGAAGCGGTTAGCAGAGGTATCCTGAGTTCACCTGCGGAATCTATCGCAGCCTCCAACGAAGATTTACCCTGCTGCATCTGCACCATGATACTTTCACTCATGACGATGCCGTTATCCACCAGCATTCCCAGAGCAATAATCAAGGCCGCCAGCGAAATCTGATCCAACCCTATGTCCAATCCGCTCATAACAATAAACGCGGTCAACATCGCCAGAGGGATCAGTGCCGCTACCACTAAGCCGGTGCGCAATCCCAGGCTGATCAGCATTACAACAGTAACCACGGCGATAGCCTGCAGCAGATTACTGACGAAGTCGTTTACTTTTTTCTCAACCTCGGCCGGTGAAAAACTAACCCGTTCGAAATCAACACCCCAGGGATAGATACGATCCATCCGTTGCATCGCTTCGTCTACCTGTTCCCCCAGTGCAATATTATTGCCACCTTCACGCATAGAGATCGCCAGTGCCAAAGCCCGTTTACCCGAACTGTGTACCAGAGAGCCGGGAGGATCTACGTAATCACGATAGATATGCGCTATATCCTTAAGGTAGAAAATACGCGAAGAATTCGGCAATCGGATCACCGTATTTTCAATATCAGAGATGGATTCAAAATTGCCACTCGGCTCAAGCGATATCCGCTCATCACCGAGAACAAAAGAGCCGCCGGAGATCACAATATTGCGGGCTGAAAGAAGCTGTTCAAGCTGGTTGGGGGATAACCCTAGTTCTGCCAGACGAGCATTATCGTATTCAACATATATACGTTCTTCCTGAGCGCCATAGATCTCAACTTTAGCGACATCAGGCAGTCGTTGCAGTTCATCCTGCACATTTTCCGCGATATCATTTATCTCCGCATAGCTGAATCCTTCTCCACTGAGAGACAACACCACGCCAAACACATCGCCAAACTCATCATTGACAAAAGGACCTCTGACGCCCTCGGGCATATCACCTGCCACATCGTCAATCTTGCGGCGTAACTTGTCCCAGATAGGCCGCATATTTTTATAACTTTCCCGAATATTCACCAGCGTAATAGAGATACCGGTACGGGATTCGGTTTTAACGAAGTCCAGCTCGGGCATCTCCTTAACCACATCTTCCAGTTTGCTGGATACCAGTTGTTCAACCCGTTCAGGACTGGCTCCCGGAAAGTAAGTAATTACCTGAGCGGTACGCATGACAAACCCAGGGTCGTAGGCCCTGGGCATAGACAGAAACGTCGAAATTCCAACCACCAGAATAACCAGCAGTATCATAATGCTGGTGCGATTATTCTCAATCGCAAGCCGAGTCACATTCAAAGTGAACTCTCCTTACTCAGACGAACCTCCAGACCGGGATACATCTTACTCATACCCGCAACAATCAGCGCTTCTCCCGCATTCACTCCAGATAAAATTTGCACCCCCCTCTGCGAAAGCCTGCCGGTCTCGACGTTACGCCTTTCAACGGTTGCCAACCCCTCTCCTGCCGGAATCGCCAGATAAACATAGCGCCCCTGTTCGTCACCCAAAACAGCCTGAGCTGGCAGATAAAATGAGCCTTGTTCCCTCTCTTTGTCAATATCACGGCGTCCACGTACCGTCACGGACATCCCGGGTAAAATATTGTATCCCTCCACCGCCTCCATACTCAGAGTGACCTGATAAGTATTGGTTGCCTCATCTGCCTGTGTGGATATTTCCAGGGGCTTTAATGGGAACTTTTGCCCTGGAATTGTATCGAAAAATGCGTTGATCTCAGGCTGAGCATCCTGATGCAGCTTAATCATCAGGCTGGACGGCAGATTCACTTTTATAGTCAGAGATGAAGTGTCCTGCAGTAAAAGAATTGGCTGCATGGCAGATATCTCTTCGAAGTTTTCAACATATCGTTTGGCGATGCGGCCTGAGAAAGGAGCCGTCAGAGAGGTATACCCGAGGGTTTGTTTTGCTGTAGCCAGATTCGCTTGCGCCGTACTGTTCTGCGCCTGAAGCTTATTAAAGTCTGACCGGGAGATCGCACCGCGATCAACCAGCTTACGGGCACGCAGATAATCCGCATGGACTTGTTTATATTCCGCCTCACGACTGTTCAGCTGAATACGGTAATCCCGGTCGTCCAGCTGTGCCAGCAACTGATCTTTGGCGACAATATCCCCTTCCTTAACCCGTAATGTATCCAGTTTACCCGACACCCGGAATGCCAGATCCGCTTTTTGCACTGCATCCACCACACCTGGAAACTCTTTATACTGATACTGGACAGGTTCTGAAATCTCAAGCACTTTAACCAAGCGCAGCGGCGGCACTGTTGCAGCACTCTCTCGCGAGGAGTCACAGGCGGCGAGAAAAAAAATCAGTACCGAGATGCCTGACACCCGTGTAATTCGATTAAAAAACCGATGCTTCAGATGATAATGCGACTGATCATTTTTTCCGGTCATGGCAATGACTTTCCGTAATTGGGTTTTAATAAGGACGTATAGAGTCGACAAACGAATCACTGTTTAACACCATAAACTTCATCAATGGTACAAGGTGCTGTCATTGGACTACTAAACTGAGAAGTATCTTGCTTTTCCAACTGATTCAAAAGGTCGGCGGCTTCTGCATAGCCATGCTGTGCTGCCTGGCTATACCAGTAGTAGGCGATAACCTTGTTATCTAAATTATCGCCGCGCACAAAATTTGCCGTTCGTCGAAGCAAGCGCACACCCTCTACGGTATCCCCTGAATGTATTTTAGCCACTTCAAATGCCGCTGCCGGGTACTTCTGCCGGGCAGCCCGGCAGAGAAAATCTGTCGCTTTACGATTATTATAAAAACTCTCTGCGTCATTGCTCGGGGCACAACAGAAGGACTTACCCACCAGATATTGAGCTTCGGCATCGCCCTCCAGCGCTGCGGATAAATAATTATCCCGTGTGACGGCATCGTTAGTCATACGGGCACTTTCAACCACAGCGCCTGCACAACCAAATAACACTGGGGGAAATATCACAACCGCCATTAGCTTTATTGCTGCTTTAAAAGACATAGCCATCCCTCCCCCGATTTCTTCTTTTTTAGAAACGGTGTTTATCCATTTCCTGTCCTCAATAATAGAACACTGAACGAAACCGCACAGCACCTTTGAATATAACTTAAAGCAACCCAGACCGAATCAGGTCGAAGCACTCCATAATACGCGCGACATACTGGTCTTTCGGGCGAAAGCTATTGCCACTCTGGCGCAGCATATCCTGCTCCATATGGTTCAACATTTTATTAAGCCGATAGCGATGCAGTCCGGTAGCGGCCTGAAACGGATCGGAGATAATACCCGACAACGCCGCACAGGCCGACAATAACGACAACACCCCGGCAATCGTGGCCAGCGTAACGCCGATGGAGGGGGATGGCGGAAACACACTGTAGTACAGGTTGCCTAAGGTCTCGCCTAAGAAAAAGTCACTGGCGGCCAGCTGGGTACTGACAACCGTCGCCAGCATCAGCGCAATACCGATGCCTCCCGGGGTGAATTTCTGAAAAGCGAAGGCGCCGAGCACGGTACAGGAAAGTGTATTAGTGATATCCGCCGAAGCGGTCCGGGTGATGCGATACTGAGTCAGCGCTTCCTCTACGACCGGTTCCATGCGAGCATGAAAATTTTCGATAGTTGCGCTATTCATCTCTTGCTGCTGATACAGAGATCTCAACTCTTCCGTGACAAACCAGCTCAGTGAGGCATGGGGCTGATCATGCTGTAACAGGTCGCTGAGCACCAACTCACTGATATGCGTCTGCACCCGGGTGGTAAACCCCGCCGGAAAACGCCCTAACATGCGATGCAACCATCCCAGCCGTGAGGAACGCCCGACCAAAAAGCGGATCATACTGACCAGTGCAAACAGTGGCGCCCAGAACAGATTAACCGGGGCCCGTAACACATCAAAACCAAACGCTACCCGATTGGTTGTTAACGCCGCCGGATAGCTAAAGTGCCGTTTGATAAATCCGGGCACCCGTCCGCGACAGCTCTCAAAATATCGGCGAATACCGCTGACAACCGCCTTTTGAATCGCCTCCTGCAGAGCGACACCGGTTATCTGTTTGTCAGGTTCTGAAGCGTGCATCGGGTTTGCCAGTTTCTCTGAATTCGATTTTATAAGACCCACAAATAGTCACAGGGTTTCCCGGAATCCGTTATTTCTCATTGATTTTCCGGGAAGTTTAACGGCTTAGCATTACAAACACCTCCAGCTTTGTAAAATTTTTCCCTGATTCATAAAGCAGCCATGAATTTTCAGGTTCATTTCAAGTTCATCATAAATACTGGTCGCGCATCCGCTAAAGGCTTACTTGATTACTGCACTTTAGGGGCATTTTTACGGGCCTCCGCGATCAGCAACGTCTGATCAGCCTGAAAAGGCAGGAGGCCACCACAAAACCAAAGGAAGAATAACAATGATAACAAACATGAAAACCAAGCTTTCCGGAGCCGCTATCGCAATGGCGGCAGCAGGTCTGGCCGGATGTATGGGTGCGAATGCAGCCAGCTCTTCCACCGCCGCACCAACCGATACTGTAGAGCTTGGACATTGCTATGGGGTAAACAGCTGTAAGGGGCATAACGACTGTAAAACAGCGAATAATGCCTGCAAAGGGATGGGATCTTGTAAAGGACAGGGTTTTGTTGCGATGCCAATTAAAGCCTGTAAAGATGCTGGCGGTACTGTCAGAGATGACTGGCGTGCCCAGATTGCTAAAGCAGAGCTTACCCAGTGCTTTGGTGTGAACGTCTGTAAAGGACACAATGACTGCAAAACTGCGGATAATGCCTGTAAAGGGATGGGGTCCTGCAAAGGTACCGGTTTTGTTATGACTACAGCTAAGTCCTGCGCGGATATTGGCGGTACAACCAAGTAAGGACTGCGGCTAAACGCTTTGCCTGACGCCCCTTCCAACCAGTCTGGGGCGTTTCTATTTACCTGATGGAGTTGCCATGAACGATCACTTTCTGGGCTTTGGCCTGGGGCTGAGAACCCAGCACTTTAATGATGTGCTGGAAACCCGCCCGGATGTCGACTGGTTTGAGATTATCTCAGAAAACTTCATGGTTGCCGGAGGCAAGCCTAAATACTACCTGCACGCCATTCGCGAGCAATACCCGATGGTGATGCATGGCGTGTCGATGTCGATCGGCTCTACTGAGCCGCTGGATAGAGATTATCTGCAACGCCTGAAACTACTGGCCAATGAGGTGCAACCCCAGTGGATCTCTGATCACCTGTGCTGGACCGGGCTGGATGGCATCAATAGCCATGACCTGCTGCCGATGCCCTATACCGAGGAGGCGATCAACCATATCGCCGGACGGATAATACAGGTTCAGGAGACACTGGGCAGGCAGTTACTACTGGAAAATGTGTCCAGTTATATCAGCTATACAGAGTCAGCCATGTCCGAGTGGGAGTTTTACAGTGAAGTGGTTGAAAGGGCCGATTGCCTGATGCTGCTCGATATTAACAACATCTATGTCAGTTCGCGTAATCACAACTTTGACGCCGAAACCTACCTGAACTCTATCAATCCGGAGCGGGTACGTCAGTTTCACCTGGCGGGTCACAGCGACTATGGCACTCATGTGATTGATACCCATGATCATGATATATGCGACCCGGTCTGGGAACTGTATCGCCTGGCCCTGCAGCGCTTCGGTGCCGTCAGCACGATGATCGAACGGGATGATAATATCCCACCGCTGGATCAGTTAGTGGCAGAGCTACAGATCGCCCGTGATATTGCCGCCGGGATACTGCCTGGTCACCCCCTTCGCAAGCCGGTCTCTGAGCTGGAGGTTAGATGAGCAACTCAAGCACCACACTACAGCTGCGCCAGCAACAGATGATGGCGGCACTACTGACGGGAAACCCGGCGATTACCGATCATATCACGGGCGATCATAACCTCAATGCCCAGCAACGCCTGTCTATCTATCAGAGCGGCTATCGGCTGCGCCTTCGGGAGGTGATCGATAACGATCATCCGGTGTTGGGAAGCTATCTGGGTGATGACCTGTTTGAACAGATGGTTGACGGATATATCGCAGCGATACCGAGTAAATTCCGTTCGCTACGTCACTATTGTGATCCGCTGCCGGATTATCTGCAGCGCGATGATTTTTTCAGTCAGCATCCTCACATCGCCGAGCTGGCACGGTTTGAACGGTGTTTATTGTCATCCTTCGATGCGCCGGACCGGGACACCGCATCAGTAGAAACATTGCAACAGATAGCCGCGGAAAAGTGGCCACAGATGACGCTAAGGTTTCATCCCAGCCTGCAACTGTTTACCTCTGACACTAATGCGGTGGAAATCTGGCAGGCACTCAAGGCCGAACAGGCCCCACCCGAGCCGCTACAACGCCTAACCTGCTGGGTTGCCTGGCGAAACCGGGAACGACTGACTGAGTTTCGCTCGGTTGATTCACTGGAAAGGACACTGCTGAGCGGCTTTCTTGAGGGCGATAATTTCAGCAGCGCCGCAGAACTGACTGCGGCTCTGGTCAGTGAGGAAAGTGCAGCAAATGAACTGCTGACGGTACTGCTACACTGGCTGCAGCTAGGCTGGATCAGCCAGCTCAGCGTTCAGAGAGAGCAGCCCGATCTGCAGCTAACGTAACAAAGGCGCCGGCTCAGCTATCCGCCAGCGGACGAATTTTCAGTATCATCCCCTCACTGCCATACACCTCCACCCGGGTACCGGCGGTCAGCACGGTGTCGGCCTCGGCTTTCCACAGGGTATCGCCCACGCGGACGCGCCCCTGGCCATTGTCCAGATCCTGTTCCAGCTGAAACTTCCGACCGATCAGCTGCGCCGCCCGGTCATTCATCAGCGGCTCATCGGATCGGCGGTTAAAGTTGCGGAAGATGCGCCAGTAAAGCACCGTAAAAATAATGGCCAACAGGGCAAACCAGAGTAACTGAAACTGCCAGCTGGACACCAGATCCAGTCCGACAGCGGCTGCAATCACCAGGCTGGCTATCGCTAGCCCCAGCAGAAAACCTGATGCTCCGATCACTTCCAGTATCAGCAGCAATATCCCCAGTGTCAGCCAGTGCCACTGGGTGAGTACGTCAAACCAGTCTGTCATGCTTCTAACCTTTAGCTTTAGTGCTGTTCAGCAACTCGGTGATGCCGCCAACGGAACCAATAAGGCTACTGGCCTCCAGAGGCATCAACACCACCTTACTGTTTTCACCGGCGCCAATGGCCTTCAAAGCCTCGGTGTATTTTTGCGCCACAAAATAGTTGATCGCCTGGGCATTACCTTCACCGATCGCTTCAGACACCACTTTAGTGGCTCGCGCTTCAGCCAGCGCCTCACGTTCACGGGCCTCTGCTTCCAGTATAACCGCCTGCTTTTCACCCTCAGCACGGAGGATCTCGGCCTGCTTCTGACCTTCCGCAACCGTGATGGCAGCGGCACGCTGACCTTCAGCCACCAGTATTGCTGCCCGCTTATCCCGCTCGGCCTTCATCTGATTGGCCATTGAATCCACCAGATCCTGGGGTGGAGAGATATCCCGGATCTCGATACGGGTCACCTTGATCCCCCAGGGGTCTGTGGCTTCATCCACCTTCCCCAGCAACTTAAGGTTAATGGCATCCCGATTAGACAGCATTTCATCCAGTTCCATAGACCCCAGTACCGCCCGAATATTCGTCATCACCAGATTACGCATCGCCCGCGGCAGGTCATTCACTTCATAGGCGGCTTTACCCGCATCCAGCACCTGAAAGAAACAGACCGCGTCCGTGGTCACCATCGCGTTATCCGAACTGATGACCTCCTGAGGCGGTACATCCAGCACCTGTTCCATCATGTTTTGTTTCGAACCAACGCTATCAACAATCGGAATCAGCAGATGCAAGCCCGGATGCAGTGGCCGGGTATAGCGACCAAACCGCTCCACCGTCCAGCAATGCCCCTGCGGCACCATTTTCACACCGGCAAAAATCAGCGCCAGCGCAAAAAAGACAATGACAATAATTGAAATTTCAAATCCGTACATGATCATTCTTCCTTAAATTTAAAACACCCATAGTGACGCCAGTCTAGCAGCTTCTCCGGCGTAATCTAAGCCATTCACCGAGTCTCAGTAAACTTCATATATTACACACTCTCAGCGACCCGGGACTCAGCCAGAGTAATCCGGTTGCGCCCCTCCTGCTTGCTGATATATAAAGCATCATCTGCACACATAATGGTCTGCTCAATCGATTCATCGGGTTGCCATTGTGCAACCCCGAAGCTCAGTGTGACAGGAAACTCAAGCACTTCATTCTCAGCGTATAACTGTTCAAGCCGGGGACTGATCTTAGCTAACAGCTTTTCAGCATCTCTGGCCGAGGCATCAGAAAGCAGTATCAGAAACTCCTCACCACCCCAGCGGATCAGTGCATCACTTTTGCGGATACTGTTTTGCAGTGTTTCCGCTACCTGGCACAACACAGTATCACCAACACTGTGACCATAACGATCATTAATCTGTTTAAAGCGATCTATGTCCGCCATGACAATGGTAAGCTGATTCTGGTTCCTGAGTGCCAGACGATACGCTTGTTTCAGCAGTACTCCCCCCTGCCTGCGGTTAAATAAACCGGTCAGACTATCAATGGCTGCCAGCTCTTTAAGCTCAGCCTGCTGGCTCTGATGAAACCCGCGCATAATCATAATAGCGAAAACAGACAATATTCCGGCAATCACCATATTCGCCAGTTTAATATAGGGCAGATATTCACTCAGCGTGAGCTCATAGACCGGCTCGAACACGCCAACGTTAAGCAGGGCAAAAATCAGCACCAGCATAACCGCCGAAATAAACACCCTGAAGCGGCTACAGCTGGTATCCATGACCGCAAAGGATGACATCGCCCATAGATAGTACTGGAAGCCCGGATCAGGCCCCACGTAATAGGATACCACCACCGAATGCAGCAGTACTTCACAGCTGAACAGCTGGATCGCCAGATTAATTCTGTTGTGCTTACTCAGCCAGATCCCATACACCCATATCAGCACACTGAGGACATTTAAAGTGGCCAGCACAGCAACACCGGTGTAATAAAAAAAAGGGATCAGTACAAAATGCACCAGCGCGGCGATGGGTGCTATAAAAAGGATAAGCTGTAAACGATGAGAATCAGTTTGCGCCGAAGGGTCCTGAGTCTGGAATAGCTGCTTAACACCATCATTCACATACATCGGAACTCCAGACCATGAACGATCATGGTTTGGTTGCTTTTAGCCCGCAGGAATAGTTATCAATGACCCACCAGCATATAGGAGCGATCAATCACAGGCGCTACCAGAGTCAGCACCCGAAAATAGCCGCATAAAATCAAGGTAATTATGAAGTGCTATAAAGTCAATCGTAAAAAAGCGCAATCCAGTTTGTAGCAGAGTTTATCCTGCGCCTGATCTAAGGCGCTAATAGCAGATACGTGTTCACTTCGGCCTGATTCTGCGCCAGTTTTTGCAACGCCTGCTGCTCCAGCGCCCAGTCTTTCTGGAGCAGGCTGTGTTTCAGATGAACCGAAAGCTTGTGCAATGCAAAAAAAAGATCAAACAAGCCATCCAGTTGATTGCGGTAGATATAGGCTTTCTGATTATAAAACACCTTTTCATAGGCGTTCTTAGTGGCAATATATTCGGGGGTCCAGCTGGAATTACGATAGTCAACGAACCCGTCGGCATCGCCTGCAGCCTTATATGCCTGATATTGCTTCTGCAACTCAGTACTTAATAGCAGATATTTGCCCACCATCTGGCGCACAAACGCCTGCTGATCCGCAGGATCAATCTGCTCAACACTAACCACCGGGGCTGCAACAGATTCGCCATTATCATCACAGCCGGTAAGCACGGCACCTGACAAACCAACAAACAGGACAGAGAAAGCGATAGCCAGTAGTCTGCTAACAGGTCTCATAGATGAACCTCTAAGCTAAAACACAGTAATAAGGCAAAAAATCATGGCGGTAGACAACCACCCAGAGTTCCTTTGATGTTCAGACTCCTGAGCCCACTATACGCTTTATATGTTATGCAGAAACCGAAACTGTCACGCCCACTACCCAACTTGGGTAATTATCTTAGTGCGCTTTAATGCTATTGAAAACGCTCTTAATTAATTCGCTAACCGCCTCAGTGTTAAGGCTGGTTTTCATATAGATTCGCAGACCGATCATCTGCACCTGAAGATGCTTTGCCAGAATACGGGGGTCAGAATGCTCAGCAATCTCACCCTTTTTAATCGCCTGCTGAAGAATGTCAGCGAAACGGTTTTCTGTACGTTTGAGTAACTCACGGCACAGCAGCATCAGCTCGGGCTGATCATTCCGAACTTCTGACAGGGTTTTCACCAGCATACAGATCTCACTGGGATTGCTGTCGCGCCGGTCGATCACCACATTGCGAAAAAATGACTCCAGCCCGGCCAGGGGGGACCCCTCTTCTGCGACTCGCTGTTCCAGTATGACGGCCATCTCCCGTGAATAGCATTCGAGCGCCTCACTGTAGAGCTGCTCTTTACTGCCAAACGCGGCATAAATGCTTCCGGGCCGCATATCGATTGCCTGTTGCAGGTCACGGGTTGAAGTGCCGTTAAAGCCCTTTTCCCAGAACAGCAGCATCGCTTTATGAATTACATCGTCACGATCATATTTAGCAATATTCGCCATCTCAGCACCTTTTTTTGAACACTAGCTCAATTCTACCTTGAACAATCGCTCAACATCAAACAACCTAAATAATTGAGCGACTGCTCAAAATAAACATATCATCTGAACAGATAATGACCGAACAGGCCCAATGATGAATAACTTAACCATACATACGCTGGAAACAGCACCCGAAGCAAGCAAGCCCCTGCTGCAGAATTCGATCCGAAACTTTGGCTCGGTTCCCAGTCTGCACGGGGTGATGGCAGAATCACCGGTGGTCCTTGAAGCCTACCAGATGTTGCATAAATGGTTTCAGGAAAGCGCCTTTAACGCTGAAGAGCTGACAGTCGTGTGGCAAACGATCAACGTGGAACATGGTTGCCACTATTGTATTCCCGCCCATGCAGCAATCGCTAAAATGATGAAAGTGGATGATGCACTGACCACCGCGCTGCGTAATCAGCAGCCGATGCCCAGCCCACAACTACAGGCTCTACACGATACAACACTACTGATCGTGCGCAACCGTGGACGGGTATCTGAGGACGATATTGCTGCATTTTATGCGGCCGGTTATAGCCAGAAGCATCTGCTGGACATTATTCTGGGGCTGGCTCAGAAAGTGATGAGCAACTATATCAATCACCTGGCCGATACCCCGATCGATGAGCGTTTTGCTGCCTTTGTATAAAAACCACGATCCAGCAGTGGGTCACGGGCCACCTGTCGCTGACTTTCAAAACAGCATATCCATCCCAAAAACCAGAGATGAGCCAGATGGGTCAGCAATACAAACGTCTGCCAGGAGCGGCTGTGGATAGAGAATCGCATTGAGGTGATTGGTTGAACGGTCAGACGGTCAAGTCCTGATGAGCCAATCAAAGCCTCAGACCGCAAAAGACTATCTAACAACACTATAATCAGTGCAATCACCAGAAGATAACCAAAGCAAAGCTCTGTGACGGTACCCCGGGGGGAGCACCACTACAGAGCTGGGCTTCAGGTATTAAAAAGGCCGTATTAGCGGCCTCTTTGACAGTTGATGCAGCGAATTACTTCTTGCCGTCTTCACTCATCAGCTTGCGGACTTTGATAAACGCCCAAATCATAGCGCCAGACATTGCGGCAACACCCAGCAGACTAGGCCACAGCGTTTCGAACAGATACGGATCCATAACAGTTACCTTTTTTGTGTTTCAAACTTGATACTAATACTACCCCTGATGACATTAGCGAATATTGATATAACTCAATAACTGCTTTGATTATTAAAAAGTCCCGTCAGCCCCTGACCATCCTCGACAAGCAAGCCTACGATTGTGACTGAGTAGCCTCTGCGGGGTAAAAATATGGCCGCTGATATGCTTGCCAAACCGGTATTTTTCGCCCATACATAAGTATGAAGTAACCTGCAAAGCGAGAACTGACATGGCTCTACTGCAAAAATCCTGGAACAGCGATCAGCTGAAACAGATGAATGAAGAGGCCTTCCTGGTGGACTTATTGGATATGATTAAGATTTCGCCGGTAACCGATAGCACTGATGGCGATGTGCAGCTGATGCAGAATAAGCTGGATATCGTCGAAGCGATGATCCGCGACCGACTGTCAAGCTGACCGCCCGGACACATTCAATTGGCCTGCCCGCAACAGGCAGGCCCGGAGGTCACCATCCCCTTCTCCCTTGTCGCTGATCACCCCCTCCTACGCCAACTAATACCGCTATTTAAGTACATCTCTGACAATTATTCCTGACGATCCATTCCGAAAAGCCGCCAGGCAGATCATCTACATACAAATCAGTTAACGATTTATCAAAATCATATTATTGATAGTTATTTTCTCCTTCTGATCACTTATAAATAGAAAAATACAATCACTACCCTTCATCCGGCAACACCAACAAAACCCTTTATTATCAACAAGTTAATCCAAAATCACTACTCCATTAAAAGTCCATCAAAACAAAGCCAAAAAAGCCTTTATAAACAGTCGGTTACGTATAGACAAAACCACACAAACAACTTTTGATTTATCAAAAATTATTATATAATCATCTTAATTGTTTTAAGAAGATTCATTAAAAGGGTAATGACTATGCAAGAGAGAGAAATTAAGCTCCTATTTAAAGCTGGAGTGTTTGATTCCTGCCAGGCAGCACCGGTCTCGATTGCCAGAGGCTGGCGCCTGAAATTCATCACAAAACAGAGCGAAGTACTGACCCTTGATCTGCAACGTTCAAGAAAGGAACGGGAGTTCAAGAGTCTGGATGGCGCGGCCGCTGTTGCGAAACGCATTGGATTTGAGTGGTTAAACGTTCAGATTGGCGAAATGGAATGGCAGGAAAAGGTTTAACAACCTGAAACGCTGCCTTCAGAGACTGTTGAAAGATCTGCAGTCCCCGGTAACGGACAATGCCGCCCTGTTAACAGACACGCTGATCTGCAAGACAGGTCTATCGGTGGATAAAACAGGGGAAGGGGATATCGGAGGACTGCGGGAGGCCCGGTACCTCAATAATAATGACATATAAAGAGGTACCGGCCCGGATCAGAAGACCGCGGGGAGTTCCGCAACAGGGTTACTTGTTGCCGAGTGCGGATTCTATTTTTTTATCCGTTTTATACTGACTCAGAGCGTATACCGACCAGATCGCTGCTGGTACCCAGCCAACCAGAGTCAACTGCAGAAGCAGACAGATAATGCCCGCAAAGGGGCGGCCGATAGTGAAAAACTGCAGCCAGGGTAGCAGCAGCGCTAGTAACAATCGCATGATTAATTCTCCTCTTTCTGTAACTCAACACAGATAGCTTTAGCCGGTAAGCCCGTCGCGCAGCTCTGCTTCTGTCGCTTCACGCACACTGATCACTTCGACCTCAAAATTCAGCGTCTGACCGGCAAATGGGTGGTTTGCATCGATCGTCACTTCACCCTCTTCATCATCAATATGAGTGATCGTCACCAACTGGGGCTGACCGTCTTCCCCCTCAATCTGGCACATCAGCCCCTCGGTGATTTCGTCAAAACCAGCAAACGATTCAGCATCGATAATACTGATCTTTTCCTCGTCCCGTTCACCATAGCCCAACTCAGGCGCGACAATTACACTGAACTTATCCCCTGCAACACGGCCTTCCAGTGCCTGTTCCAGGCCGGGTATAATATTCTTTTTGCCATGGATATAGGGCAGCGGCTCTCCCCCCTGCGAACCATCCACCACCTCTTTATTTTCGTTATACAGGGCGTAGTGGATCTCAACATAGCAGTTATTGCTGATATTCATTTAATTAGTTTCCATCGTTAATAGTGTTGTCAGCCAAAGGCCTATCGCTTCGACTTCCGGCAGGCAGAGACCATGATCAACCGGCCAGCGATGCCAGTCGGGCTGATATCCCAACTGTTGCAGCAGCTCACAGGCCTGAACCCCCAGCGCCATGGGCACCACATCATCCTCACTGCCGTGGTGGATCGCAATCGGTATTGACCGGTTCGCATCACTACGATGCTGCTTAATCAGCTCCGCAGTGGCCACATAGGTAGACAGGGTCAGCAGACCGGCCAGCGGCTTTGAGCAGCATAGCGCAGTATGGTACGCCACAGCGCCCCCCTGAGAAAAACCGGCCAGAATAATCTTCTCTGAAGGAACTCCCCGGGAGATTTCGCGTTCGATCAGCGCCTCGATCTGGCTGACTGAACGAAGCAATCCATCCACATCGATTTTACGCTCCAGCTTCATTTCCAGAATGTCGTACCAGGCAGGCATCTCCCAGCCACCATTCACGGTAACCGGTTGCACCGGGGCATTAGGGAAGACAAAGCGCACCGGCAGGCTATCCGGCAGGTTCAGCGCCGGCACCACCGGTTCAAAATCATGCCCATCAGCCCCCAGCCCATGCAACCAGATGACGCTGGCCATCGCAGGCTGCGACGGTTCGACTTCGACACAGGGTAAACATTGTTCAGTCATGTATTCTGTTCCGTTACAGGTCAGGGAGAAAGCCGGTCGATCTGCCACTGGCCATCGACAAGGCTGTAGCTGAAGCGGTCATGGAGACGACTCTCACGCCCCTGCCAGAATTCGAAATGGCTCGGTATCAGACGGTAGCCGCCCCAGAACTCGGGATAGGGAATATCACCATCCGGATGCTGTTGTTGCAGTTCAGCCACCGCCTGCTCAAGGGCTTCGCGACTGTCGACCACTGAGCTTTGATGCGAAATTGCCGCACTCAGCCGGCTGCCCACCGGACGCTCATTAAAGTACTTACGCCCCTGCTCAGCGGAGAGTTTTTCGACCCGCCCCTGAATCCGTACCTGACGCTCAAGGCCGTACCAGTAGAACATCAGTTCAGCCTGCGGATTTTCCGCCAGTTCCTGACCTTTGCGGCTACGATAATCGGTATACCAGGCAAAACCGTCCGCATCGAAGTGCTTCAGCAGCACAATCCGTGCGGATGGCATCCCCTCAGCACTGGCGGTCGCCAGGGTCATCGAGGTGGCATCATCGGGACGGTATTGGGCTGCCGTTTTCATCCAGTCAGCAAACTGCAGCACCGGATCATCTGCCAGATCGGACCGGTTAAGGGGGTGCGCCTCATACTCGCGGCGCAGGGCTTTAAAATCACCCTGATCGGATTGACTCATAGATAACCTGAAAAATTTATTCACTGTGGTTTAATAACCCGCTATCAGGCCCCGGATTGCAGCCGGAGGCTTACAGGTTCTTCAGCCGCTATAGTACTTCACAATGCGTTCAACATCACGGTGATACGCACCGCCAAACAGCAGCAGATGATTCAGATAGTGATAGAGATTATAGAGGTCGGCACGATCCCGCCAGCCCGGCAGGATATTGCTGTGGGCTTCATAGACCAGATAAAAGCGATGACTGAAGCCACCAAACATCTGCGTCATAGCCAGTTCAGCTTCGGCCCAGCCATAGTAAGCCGCCGGATCAATCAGTGCCGGCTCGCCTTGCGGACCGCAGATAACATTACCCGACCAGAGATCACCATGCAGCAGCACTGCTGGCTGACAGGGCACCAGCTCGGGCAATTTGTCGCATAGCCGTAAGATTTGATCAAACAGCCCGGCGGTGATGCGGTTGAGTTGCAGATTCTGCTTTGCCAGCACCTGATAGCGTTGCCGGGCATAAAAAACAGCCCCTTCCGTGAGCCATGGGTTAGGTTGCCGGGTGCCGCCACAAAAAGTATCGATCGCAAAGCCAAACTGACCACTGTCACTCTGACAACGGTGTTGCAGTGCCAGGCCAATACCCAACTGAGTATCAAAATCATTGGTCGGGGGTGCCGGAGGGAGATACTCCAGCAGCAAACAGTTACCCTCCTGCATCACCACTTGCGGCACTCTGAGTGCATGCGGCTCTAACAGACGCAGGGCCTGTAAGCCACACACCTCAGCCGCAAGCTGTTCGGCTGCCCCGCCGGGCATTTGCTTCAGAACCAGCTCAAGGCAGCTCCCCTGTTTATCTTCCAGAGTGAGCTGACGGATCTGTGCAATACAACCACCGCTCAGCGGTGCCGATGCGGTTAGCTTTAACGATTGCTGTTCGATCCATTTGACTATGGGTTCAGGGAACAAATCTGGCATACTCTGAGTTCTGTTTAGCAACGGTCTATACCTCTATGCACGGCACACCTGAACAACTGATCGCTTGTCACGAATGTGATCTGCTGATTGCGCGGGTCACAACCAACCCCGGCGAGGATGTTATCTGTCCCCGCTGCCATGCACGTTTATATTACACCACCATCAACTGCATTGAACGCTTGCTGGCACTGTCGGTTGCCGGTCTGATTCTGTTTATCCCGGCTAACCTGTTCCCAATTCTCAGCCTGCAGGTATTTGGCCAGAGCCAGAGCGAGATTATTCTCCAGAGTGCAATGTCCCTTTACGAAGGCGGGCTGCCACTGGTTGCCCTGCTGATTCTGCTATTTGCCGTGGTGGTTCCGTTATTCCAGTTAATCGCTCTGTTCTACATCAGCTTCACCCTTCACTATCGGCGCCAGGGACGCTTGTTAAGACAGGCAATGCACAGTTATCAGCATCTGCGGGGCTGGGGCATGCTGGAGATATTCCTGCTCGGGGTGTTGATATCGATAATCAAACTGAAAGATATTGCAGATCTTGATATCGGACTGGGTCTCTATAGCCTGGGCGCTCTGATCGTGGTGATAACCCTCAACAGCCTGTATTTTAATCCCCACCAGATCTGGGATGAGATCCATCAGCACCGGCAGCGGGGTTATGCTGATGACTGATCACTCCCCCCTGTACCGCTCAGCCCGGGAGCGCGGCTATCTGCTCTGCACCGATTGCGATAAGCTGCATCGCATCAGCCTTGAGGGAGAGCACTGCGATCGCTGCGGCGCCCGCCTGCACAGTCGCATCCCTAACTCCATGAACCTCAGCTGGGCCAGCCTGCTGGCCGCCATATTACTTTTCCTGCCGGCCAACCTGCTGCCAATCATGACCTTCAGATCCTTTGGTCAGGGAGAACCCAACACCATTATTGGCGGTATACTCCATCTGCTGGAACAGGATATGCTGATGATCGGTCTGGTGGTATTAATCGCCAGTATAGTGGTGCCGGTATTAAAGATTATCGCCATGACGATTTTGCTCTGCACCGTCCAGTTCCGACTGCAGACCAATCTGCGCCAGAAAACCATCATGTTTCGCATCATAGAGTGGATAGGCCGCTGGTCGATGCTGGATATTTTTGTGATTGGAATACTGGTCGCGCTGGTGCAATTAGGTAATATTGCCCATATTGAAGGCAACGATGGCGCTACTGCTTTTGCGATCGTAGTGCTACTGACGATGTTTTCTGCGCTCTCCTTCGATACTCGACTGATATGGGATAAAAGGGCGCCGGATTTACCGCCCGGCATGACTGATAAAAAGGATGAACAATGACGACCCCTGAAGCTGATAACGCGCCTGCCACGCCGTCGATAAAGCGTCATCGCGGCCCGTCGGTGGTCTGGTTGCTGCCCTTTCTGGCAGCCATTATTGCCGGCTGGCTGGTGATTAAAAATTACCAGGACGCGGGCATCATGATTGAGGTGCAGTTTGAAACCGCAGAGGGCCTTGAGGCCGATGTTACCAGAGTCATGTACCGGGGCCTGCAGACCGGAAAGATTAAGAGCCTGAAACTGAATGACGACCTCAAAAGCGTTACCGCAATTATCGAGATGGAGAAGGAAACCTCCGAGATTCTGGTCGATGGCACCCGTTTCTGGCTGGTCAAACCGCAGATTTCACTGAGCGGCGTAAAAGGCCTGGACACCCTGCTGTCCGGCTATTACATAGAACTACAACCGGGTCAGGGGAAAGAGCGTTTCAGCTTTGTCGCTGATAATGAACCCGCCCCGCCGCTCAAAGACCGACAGGGGCTTTACCTCTCGTTGCTAGCCGACTCGGCACAATCGATACAGCGGGGCGCCAAGGTCTATTACCGTCAGATCGAGGTGGGCGAGGTAATCAACTTCGGCCTCACAAACAATGCTGACCAGATCCGTATCGAACTGTTTATCGAACCCGCATACCGCCACCTGATCACCGATAGCACCCGTTTCTGGAACGCCAGCGGTATCAGCCTGAAGGCCAGCCTGTCCCGGGTAGACCTGCGTTTTGGCTCTCTGGCAGCGATTATCGCCGGAGGCATCAGTTTTTATACCCCTCCCGACGATGAAAGTGTTCTCAGTCCGGGCCATGAGTTCCACCTGTTTGCCGACTTCGAAGCGGCAGAAGATGGCATTGTCGTCAATGTTAAGTTTCCTGCCCGTACCAGTGTGCACGAAGGGACCCGGGTGATGAGCGGAGGCATTCAGATTGGCCGGGTGCAAAACCTGCAATTGAATGAAGATCTGACAACCCTCAACGCCCGACTACTGATCGACCCAAGGGCCAGACCCTTGCTGCGTTCAGGCAGTCAGTTCTGGCTACCTAAACCAAAGTTCTCTCTCACCCGGCTACAAAACGTTGGCGACCTGATTCAGGGTTCAGCCATCGTCCTGCAACCGGGAACCGGTGAACCGCAGTTCAACTTCACTGCACTCAATACTCCGCCCTCCCACCGTCCGGGAATATCGGGCCTCAACATCCGTCTGGAAAGCGATCGCTTAGGCTCCCTCGATTACGGCTCACCGGTGATGTACCGCCAGATTCCGATCGGTGAGGTCAGTGGCTATGAGCTAAACGCCGATGGTACAAAAGTGCAGATTTATGCCAACATTAAAGAGCAGTATGCCGATCTGGTAAAACATAACAGTCGATTCTGGGAAGATAGCGGTATCAAACTGAAAGCCGATGTCGATGGTGTTGAATTTGAAAGCGGTTCTCTCAGCAGCGTGATCAATGGCGGCATCGGATTTTTCACCCCCGATACCCGAGACCAGAAAAGCGTCGACCAGGAACATACATTTCATCTGTTCCGTAACTTCGACAATGCCAGTAAGCAGGGACGACTGCTGTACCGGGAAAATGCTGGCAAGCTCCCCATTAGGGTAAAAGCCGATACTCTGGGTTCACTCACCAGCGGGGCGCCGGTGCTGTATAAACAACTCCCGGTGGGCACGATCAGTCACTATGCCCTGGCAGATGATAACAGCGTCATTATTCACCTGCTGATCGATAGACCCTACCGCCACCTGCTCACCGATCAGAGCCGTTTCTGGAATGCCAGTGGCGTGGATGCCAGCCTCAGCCGAAGCGGTGTAAAGATTCACAGCGAGTCGTTTCAGACGCTGCTGCGTGGCGGTATCGCCTTTGATAATCTCAGCGACAGTGGCACAGCCGCCGTTCCCCGTCAGCTTTTCAAACTCTACAACAAACAGAGTAAAGCGCTGCAAAAAGGCCCGGATATCACCGTAACCTTCCCGCCGGGCCCCAATATCACCTCCGGTGCGCAGGTTTACTTCAAAGGTGTGGCGATGGGTACCGTCGAAAAGGTCCGCCTGCTCGATAGTCAGGGCAGCGCTGAAACTCAGATCGCCCTGACCGATGAGGGACGCTTGCTGGCCCATAATGGCAGCCGTTTCTGGATCGCAGCACCGAGGATCAGCCTGTCCGGCGTGGATTACCCGGAAACACTGCTCATCGGCAACCATATCGAGGCATTGCCAGGAAGTGGCGAGCGGCAGCTCAGTTTCACAGGCCTGCCGGAGAGTCCGGCTGAACGTAACCTGCCCGGACTGAATATTGTTTTGCACACGGAACAACTCGGCGCAATCGATATCAACAGTAATATCTACTATCGGGGCATGCCGGTCGGTTATGTCTCCGGCTACGAACTGAGTAATGATGCCCACAGGGTGAAACTATTTGTAAATATAAAAGCCCGCTACAGCAAGCTGGTGACCCGGGCCAGCCGATTCTGGAATATCGGCGGAATTGATGCTGAGTTTGGCCTGTTTAAAGGGTTAAAAGTGGAAACCACCAATCTGGAAAGTTTTGTTCAGGGCGGTATCGCCTTCAGCACACCGACGGATGACAGCCAGCCGGTCAGTTCAGGCTATCAGTTTGAGTTGTTTGAGCAGGAGCCGGACACATGAAGCTCGCCTCACTGCTGCAGGTCGGTCTGATCTGTACTCTGCTGTTACAAACCGGTTGCGCAGGAAACTCTGCCCGTAACTTCAAACTCAGCAACCTGGCTAAAAGCGACATCGACAATGTCACCGATATACATATCAAAGAGGTTCGCAAACTCTGCCGTGAACTGACAGTTAAACTGTATAAGCGTAATCCCCGGGAGCTGGCAAAAGCCCCTCCCGGCTCCACTGAAAAAAAACGCTTAGCACAAATTTTCAGCAGTCAGCGTATCCATGGATTTTCTGAGCTCGGGGGCGCCAAAGGTACGGCCGCCATCACCCTCAGTTTCAGTGAGGAGTATCAGGGCGACCGGGTGTTCGCCCTGATGGCCGGGATCAGCAGTATGCTATATTCGGCATACAGCTATCAGGATGAGTTTTTCATCCTCGATGAGATTGATCAGCAGAAGCTGTATAACAGCGCCCGGAATCTGGAAACGGTAGCCTGGCAACTGAATAACCGCAGAGATAACAACGGCGAACGCTACCTGCTCAGCAATGGCATTTCAGCAGACGGCATCCGCAATCTCAGTTATGAACGGCTGTTTGGTAAACTGATAGGCCTGCAGGATATGATGGCGATGCTGATCGCAGACAGCACCAACCGCAATATCACCCGGGTGGTTCAAAGCGCCGCCTCAATGACCTTCCTGCCTATCTGACCGTGCGCTTTAGTGGGAGCTGCGTCCAGCAGCGAAAGCATCGCCCTCGCTGCTGGAAACAGCTCCCACAACAGACTATTGCCGCATCTCTTGAATAAACTGATCCGATGCTTTGATCGAGCGTTGCATCTCCGCCAGTAAACGGTCGATATCCCGTTTGATACCGCCAAACTCACCTTTCAGTGAACCGATCGCCCGGGCATTGAGGTTATGCTTGAGAAACAGGGTGTTATCTTTCAGGGCCGACAACACCGGTTGCATCTTCGCTTCAGCCCGTTTCAGGCTGGTATGCAGCGTCTTATAGCGGGACTTGGTCTGTTTCAGGGTCTGAGCACTCTGACTGCGCAGCTTGGTATTGGTGTATTGCCCCAGTTCCTCTTGCCACTCATCAAACAGGGCCTCCGCGACATCCTCAACCTTGCGGATGTTGTCACTCACCGACTCCGCAGCGGCTTCGCTGTCATCATAAGCGGACTGCATATCGTTGTAGACCGACTCCAGTTCACCTCCATCAAAGTTCACTACGGTACGAAACTGTTCCAGGGCAGAAACAAACTCCTCCTGGGCATCATCCTGAGCAGCACGGGTATCTTCAACCCGATCAACCAGAATATCCCGTTTATGAATACCCACCTTTTCCATCGCCGAATAGTAAGTGCTCTGACAGCCACTCAGAAAGAGTGGCGGCAGCGCCAACACACAGGCAAGTACAATACGTTTCATCTGATTCCCTTAAATCTGTCTTACAACGGTTTATTGATACGAATATTACCGATTTTATGGTTCTGATTCAGCTCCAGACAGACATCTGCCCGGCTTGGCATCTCTTCCAGCATATTGCGGGTCAGTCGCTCATAGTGCTGGATAAAACGCCGGATCTCCCGCTCGTTCATTATTCGCAGGTGCTGGGTCGGCTGCTGAGTATCGTAGAAATAACGCACCCTTTCCGCCAGTTTTTTCTCCTGCTGCGAGCGCCACTCAAACACCGATTCCATACTTGGCACCTTGAGCATAATCAGCGCATCAATCATTCCGAACAGCTCTTTATAGCGACCGTCCAGCTGCTGGTTTACATAGCCCCGCCAGAACCCCAGCGGATCTTCGCTGCGTTCCAGATCGTTAACCGGTTCGGCTAACTGGCTCTGCGGCTGAGCGGTTGCGCCAACACACCAGCCTTCCAGCACGATCACATCCGCTTCACCATGCCACTCCTGCCATAACGCAGTTGGGCAGCGGTCATCTATCGATTTATCAAATACCGGAATCTTAACATTGCGCCCCTCTTCGCCAAATTCCCCCTTCAGACCACGGATCAGTTCGATACCTAACTCTACATCGTGAGTGCCGGGTACGCCGCGGGTTTTTAACAGGGGATGAACCGCATGCGCCAGCGCTTCTCGATCCTTGCGGGTTTTATACAGATCATCGATCGATAGCCCAACCACTTTCAGATCAAACCCCTCTTCGAGAATCACTTCCAGAAGATTAAACAGCGTTGATTTACCTGCGCCCTGCGCGCCATTGATACCCACCACCAGAGGACCCTGCTGCTGATTTTTACGGGCCACCAGCCAGGCTCCCAGCGGTACGTAGATCGATTCCAGCAGTTCTACCAGACCGATATCAACCTTGAGTGATTCCAGGGTCGAGGCAAACGCTTTCTCGACCCGGAGTACCGCCTGCTCACGGACCTCAGCAGTCAGACACAGCTGATCCGATGGCCATCTACATAATGAACTCATAATGTCGCTCCGTGAGGCTTAATCCGGTTGTCTCGCAACCATTGCTGTATTGCATTTATCTGCTCGGTTTCCATCAGTGACGGCGCATGGGTCATACCCTCTATCCGGTAAAGATCCAGTTCCGGACGTAACTGCTGCATCCGCGTCACGGTATCAGCGGTCAGCACATCCGACTGATCACCCCAGATCAGCATTTGCGGACAACTGACCTGACTCCAGACAGGCTCCAGATCGATATCCTGATCCTGACTCTCCCGGCTCTGTTCTGCAATCCGGGGGTCATAATGCAAGCCGTACTGACCTTCAGAGAGCGTCCGGTGACCATACCTGGCCAGATGCTGCCACTGTTTATCACTCAGCCCCTGATACGCGGTATAGGTGGTGCGCATATACTGTTCGACCTCAGCAACAGAACTGAAACGATGGTCCCCCAGATACTGTGAAATCCGCTGCAGGGCGTTTTTGCCGATAAAACAACCCACATCATTCAACACCAGTGAACGGATCGGAGAGTTTGGCAGCGCCGCCAGACAGATACCAATTATGCCGCCCATCGAGGTGCCTATCCAGTCAACCTGATCGACATCCAGGCGGGCCAGCAAGGTGGCCATATCACTGAGATAACGGGGAATATCATAACTTACCCCCGGTGAGAGCCAGTCACTTTCCCCCCGCCCCGGCATATCCGGGCAAACCACCCGGTAATCCCGCGAAAGCGCCCGTGCCAGCTCATCAAAATCACGACTGTTTCGCGCCAGCCCATGGACACACACCAGCACCCGGTCGTTATCCGCGCTGCCCCACTCGTGATACACCACCCGGTGAAACCCCACAGGGTCAAGCGCCATAACTGATCGGGTTCGCATAACTCTCTCCTGTCATCTGAAACGCTGCCGATGACGTAAAGCTAACATCTGGTAAAGAATTGTAAAGGGCGAACAAACCTGCTTACGGATCAGAATATATGTATTATGATTTGCTAATCTAATAACCACGGCTTACAGATGGACAGGTAATGGCTGAACAGCGCGCAAAATCTTTTTATCAGAATCATATACACTGGTTGCTGCCGATACTGATTTTGCTGGCTGCAGCGTTGATCGTTGTTGCCCTGATCGTCACTAAGCCAACCGCCCCCTCCCGCCCGGCCAAAGAGAAAGTCTGGACCGTTAAGGTTATCCCAGCGGAGCCGGCAGCCTATTCACCTCAGCTGTCACTGTATGGCCGGATAGAGTCGCCGTCCAGCAGCACCCTGTCCTCATCGATCAACGCCTATGTGGAAAAGCGCCTGGCCTCAGAGGGGGAGTATGTCGATGCAGGACAGCTATTGATTCAGCTGGATAACCGGGATGCCTCGCTACTGCTGGCGCAGAAACAGGCCGAAGTTGACCGGATTGAAGCACTGATTGCCGCCGAAAAGGTGCGTTACCAGGCAAACATAAAAGCGCTGAAAATTGAACAGGAACTGGTCGCTCTCACTCAGCGTACGCTGAAACGCTATCAGGACCTCAGTAGTCGCAGTCTGGCCAGTCAGAATCAGCTGGATGACGCCCGTAAATCCAGGCAGCAACAGGCGCTCTCCCTCAACAGCCGACAACAGTCCATTGATGACCACCCGAATCAACTGGCGCAACTGGAGGCCCAGCTAAAGCAGGCAACGGCTCAGCGAGACAGTGCCGCCCTTGATCTGGAACGCAGTCAGATAGTCGCACCTTTCAGCGGTCGCATAGCTGAGGTCAATATCGCCGCCGGTGAGCGGGTTCGCAGCGGCGATGCACTGCTGACGATCTACGATACCCGGGCGCTTGAAGTGCGTTCACAAATCCCCAGCCGTTACCTGCCCCAGCTACGCCAACAGCTTAGCCGTGATAAAAAGATAGTCGCCACCGCTTCGCTGGACGGTCAGTCTCTGGCACTGACACTGGAGCGTTTTGCTGCCACCGTGAGTAGCGGAAATGCCGGAGTGGATGCGCTGTTCCGCATCGCTTCCGATGATTATCGCGGCGAGCCGGGACGCTCCCTGTCGCTGGATCTGATCATGCCGGAACAGAGTAATCTGCTGGCACTGCCGCCGCAGGCGATCTTTGGCACCGACAGAATCTACACCGTAAAAGATAGCCGGCTTCAGGGCAGTACCATCGAACGGGTTGGCGACATACGTGACCGCAATGGCGAGTCAAAAGTGCTGGTGCGCAGCACCTCAATTCAGCCTGGCGAGCAGATCTTGACCACCCAGTTACCGAATGCAATGACCGGTCTGCTGGTCGAAGTGGCCAGCAGTCAGACTGACTCAAAGCCTGCCACAAAGCCCGCATCAGCGGCGGCCAGGGCGGAGTAAGTTATGCCGACGAACCATGGGCCGTTAAAAAACCTGATTACGCTGTTCACCCAACACCGTGTCGCCGCCAATCTGCTGATGATGCTGATGATTCTGGCCGGCATATGGGGGTTAAAAAAGCTCAACACCCAGTTTTTCCCGACCTTTGAGCTGGATATTATCACCATAGCGGTTCCCTGGAGTGGCGCTGCCGCAGAAGATGTCGAGAGCTCCATCATTCTCCCCATAGAACGGGAGCTGAAATCAGTTAACGGCATCGATGCCCTCTACTCAACGGCCACTCAGGGGGCCGCGTCTATCCGCCTGGAGCTGGAAGAGCACAGTGATGTAGCGTATATCCTCGACGAGGTGAAACAAAAGGTCGATGGCATCACTAATCTGCCGGCGGATGCGGAAAAACCGATCGTCCAGCGGGTGATCCGCTATGACGATATCGCCAGAATTCTTATTACCAGCAGTAGCGCAACAGCCCAGGAGCTGCGGATTCTGGCGCGTCAGTATGAACGTGAACTGCTGCAGCGGGGGATCCGGAAAATCGATTTTATCGGTTTGCCCGAAGAGGAGATCGCCATTCAGATCCCCTCCAGCCGTCTGCATGAGCTAGGACTGAGCCTCAGCGACGTCGCCCAGATTATCAACCAGCGCAGCGTAGACCTGCCGGCGGGTACCGCCGCACAGGGCGATGGTTCACGCCAGATACGCAGTCTGAGTCAGCAGCGTGATGTCGGGGGGTTCAGCCAGTTACCGCTGATTACGACCAAGGATGGCCGGTTGTTGCGTCTGGGAGATGTTGCCACCGTTGACTGGCGCAATCAGGATAACCAGACCTACCTCACCTACCGGGGCCAGCCCGCTATCCAGTTACAGTTACGCCGTACCGAACACGAAGACACGCTGAAAGCCGCCAGAATAATGCGCGACTGGCTCAGCGAACGGCAAACGACACTGCCGCCGGATATTCAGCTGATCGCCTTTGATGAGGGCTATGAGGCGATTCAGGATCGTATTAATTTGCTGATCAAGAACGGCGTGGGCGGACTGATTCTGGTGATCGCAACGCTGTTCCTGTTCCTCAATGCCCGGGTCGCCTTCTGGGTTACGGTCGGCATTCCGGTGTCATTTATGGCAACCCTGGCGGTGCTTTACGGTATCGGCGGCAGTATCAATATGATCAGTCTGTTCGGCATGATCATGGCACTGGGGATAATTGTTGATGATGCCATCGTGGTCGGTGAGGACACTCTTACCCACCTGCAGATGGGCGAGCCGGGGCTCGAAGCGGCTATCGGCGGAGCTCACCGGATGCTGGCACCGGTGATGGCATCCTCACTCACCACCATCGCAGCGTTCCTGCCGCTGCTGTTAATTGGCGGTATTATCGGCAATATTCTGATCGATATTCCCACCGTGGTGATCTGCGTCATCATGGCCTCTGTGGTGGAGTGTTTCCTGATTCTGCCCGGCCACCTGCATCACAGTCTGAAAAATGCAGCCGACCTGCACCCCTCTAAAACCCGCATCAGACTTGATAACGCATTCAATAACTTTAAGAACGGCCGGTTCCGCAGCTGGGTAGAAAACGCCATCAGGTTCCGCTGGGTAACCGTGACTACCGCCCTGGCTGCATTTATTATCGCCATCGGCCTGGTTGGCAGTGGCCAGATAAAGTTCACCTTTTTCCCGGCGGTTGAGATGGAGACCCTGAATGCCAACATTCAGTTCACCTCGGGTAGCAGTCCCGATCAGGTAGATAACTTCCTGCAACACCTGGATCAGACGCTGCGCCAGACGGAACAGGAGCTGGGCGGTAACCTGATTAAGATGGCGTTGCAGATTCATCGTAAAACCAATAGCAGCCGAACCAGTGGGGGTTCCAGTCAGGGCGATGAATTTGGCGCGTTATATGTGCAGCTCACTTCGATCGACAGTCGCGCAATAACCAATGGCGAAATCATTTCAAAGTGGCGTAGCAAGATCATCCTGCCCGCGGGAATTGAAAAGTTCACCATCGATCTGAACCGTTCCGGTCCCCCGGGCAAATCACTCGAGGTAAAACTGGTGGGCTCGGATGTCGAGCAGCTAAAGGCCGCGTCTCTGGCGGTTCAGGATGCCCTCAGCCAGTATAACGGTGTCAGCAACGTCGATGATGACCTGCCCTTTGGCAAGTCCCAGCTGATCTACGAACTGACCCCGGCAGGTAAAACCGCCGGTCTGACCCTCAACTCGCTTGGCCGCCAGCTCAGATCATCCTTTGATGGCCAACTGGTACAGATTTTTAACCAGGGCGAGGACGAGGTTGAGGTCCGGGTTGTCCTGCCGGATAGTGAACGGGATCGCTTCAGTGCGCTGGAAAACCTGCCGATACTGCTGCCTAATGGCGACAGCGCGCCATTGGCCAATGTGGTGCAGTTTACCGATAAACAAGGCCTCGACCGGTTACAGCGGGTCGATGGCCAGCTGGCGATCAAGATCACCACCGACCTGGATGAATCGGTCGCCAATGCCAATGAGATTATCGCTGACCTGGGTGCCGGTAAACTGCAACAGATCACCTCAGAGTTTGGCGTTCAGGCAAGCTTTGAGGGGCGTAACAAAAATCAGCGGGAAACCCTGGCCGATATGAAAATGGGCCTGTTGATCGCACTGCTGCTGATTTTTATTATCCTCAGTTGGGTGTTTTCATCCTACAGCTGGCCACTGGCGGTAATGCTGGCGATTCCACTGGGCCTGACCGGCGCCATTGCCGGACATCTGCTCACAGGGCAGAACCTGACCATACTGTCTCTGTTTGGTTTTTTTGGTCTCTCAGGCATCGTGATTAATGACTCCATCGTACTGATCACCTTTTTTCAGAAGCTGCGGAAAGAGGGGATGAGTATTCACAGCGCGATTGTAGAAGCCGCCTGCCAGCGTCTGAGGGCGGTTCTGCTCACCTCACTGACCACCATTGCCGGCCTGACCCCCATCCTGTTTGAGACCTCGCTGCAGGCCCAGTTCCTGATTCCGATGGCAACCTCACTGGTATTCGGGCTGGCGTTCGGCACCCTGTTGATTCTGCTGGTAGTACCGGCACTCCTGGTGATCCTGGAGAATGGTAAAGCACTGTTCAAGTCCACCCTCAGCCGCGATAAGGCCACGCTACCTTTATGAAGCAGATGACAGAGTATTACGTGCCCGGCACGCCGGGCGCGCTTTATTTAATCGGACTGCCGGATCAGACGACATGTCGATTCACATAGTTTGAGATGATCTCTCTGTTCTTACGATTCAGGCCGACAAACTTCATGCCAAACTCAAAGCGGCTCTCGGAAAGTCGCCGGACATGGACTAACCGGCACACTTCGCTCAGCTCCCCCCCGGGGATGGTAAAACTGACCACATGATCACTGATACCCCGGGCATTGGCATAACCGTTTTTTAAAACCTGTTCCAGCGCCTGGTTACCCAGGATGGCAATGCCCCCCAGGCTAATATTAACAATCCGGGCACCGGTATTATCTCCGGGAATGCCCACTCTGACTTCAAAATCCGCTTCAACCCTAGTGTGTAATCGACTATCTGTAAGCACGCTTACCAATTCCCTACTAATTTTCTGTTAACTAACATTATGTCGTTGACCGCTGAATGTCACTTAAGTGATCAGATAAACGGCAATAGATGGTTGCTTTAATTGGCCTGCAGGATTCCATCCGGTATAATTTCCGCTCTTTTGTCAGCGGCAATTACAAGGCATTTCAATGAATTCAGATCTGCAGAAGCTTCAGCCATACCCATTTGAAAAACTGGCTAAGCTGAAAGCCGGGGTAACCCCACCAACCGAGCTTGAACATATCGCGCTTTCTATCGGTGAGCCAAAGCACCCGTCTCCCGCTTTTGTGATCGATGAACTGAGCCGTAATCTGGACAAACTGGCCAACTATCCAACCACCGCCGGAACCATTGAGCTGCGCCAGACCATCGCTGACTGGGCAACCCGTCGTTTTAAGTTGCAGGCCGGCAGCCTGACCGGAGCAGATAACGTGCTGCCGGTACTGGGTACCCGGGAAGCAATCTTTGCATTTACCCAGTGTGCTATCAACCGAGCATCCGCCACCGATGCAACGCCTCTGCTGTTATCGCCCAACCCTTTTTATCAGATCTACGAAGGCGCGGCTTATCTGTCCGGTGCCGAGCCCTATTATCTGAGCTGTACTGCGGATAACAACTTTGTACCTGATTTTGATGCGGTACCCGAGGCCGTCTGGCAACGCTGCCAGCTGCTGTTCCTGTGCTCCCCGAGTAACCCCACCGGGGCAGTTACAGACGCCGCAACGCTGGCTAAACTGATTGCGCTGTCTGACCAGTATGACTTTATTGTCGCCTCCGATGAGTGTTATTCAGAGATCTATTTCGATGAAGCCAAACCACCGGTGGGACTGCTGGAAGTGTGCGCCCAGCTGGGCCGTCATGACTATAAAAACTGTGTCGTATTCCACAGTCTGTCGAAACGCTCCAACCTGCCCGGACTGAGATCGGGATTTGTGGCCGGGGATGCCAGTCTTATCGCTCCGTTCACCAGCTACCGCACCTACCATGGCAGCGCCATGTCTATTCCGGTTCAGCTGGCCAGCATCACCGCCTGGAACGACGAGACTCATGTGCTGGAAAACCGCGATAAATACCGGGAAAAATTTGCCGCTGTGCTGGAAATTCTTGAGCCCGTTATGAATGTCAGGATGCCGGATGCCGGCTTCTACCTCTGGGCAGAGACCCCGATCCCTGATGACCAGTTTACTCAGGGACTGTTTGCACAGCAGAACCTGACGGTACTGCCAGGCAGCTACGTGTCCCGAGAGGACCAGAATGGTGATCTGCCAGGCGCCGGCTTTGTGCGGATGGCGCTGGTCGCAACACTCGAAGAGTGTGTCGAGGGCGCCATGCGAATTCGCCGCTACGTTGAGTCACTCAAAGCCTGAAGGAACAGAATATGACGACGCTATACGGTATTTCAAACTGCGATACGGTGAAAAAAGCGCAACGCTGGCTAACGGCAAACAGTGTCGATTTCAGCTTTCATGATTTCCGCAAAGACGGACTGACCGAAGCTCAACTGCGTGAATGGGTTGCCAGCCTGGGCTGGGAGGCGTTGTTAAACAAACGCAGTACCAGCTGGCGCGCCCTCGATGACAGTATAAAAAACAGTATTGATGAAACCTCAGCCATCCGTGAAATGCTGGCGACACCCACGCTGATCAAGCGCCCGGTGTTGCGCCTTGGCGACCGCGTTCAGGTGGGTTTCAAAGAGAGCGAATACAGCGCTCTGTTCACATAAATTCTTAAAGTTCTATGGAGTTACAAACAATGAGTACATTTGCATTTGGTCTGGGTATCGGGACAAAGTCATCAACCGCGGAGTTGCTGGAAGTTTACTATAACTGCCCACTGCTGAACCCGTCCGAGGCACTGATAACCGCGGTTAAGGATATTGCAGGCTATACCGGCGGCAATCAGGCGATTGAACTGACTGCCGCTCAGCTCAGTGAGCTTGAAGCCGCGTTCCTGTCTATCGATGCAGAAGATCAGGCAGAGATTGTGGAGATCTGTAAGGGTACTCATCAGCCGATGATTCTGACCATTCTGGAAACCGATGCCGATCCTGAATCCACCGCAGAGGTTTATCTGAAGCTGACGCTGCTATCACAGCGCCTGGTGAAACCTCACAGCATGAACCTGAATGGCATGTTCGGCAAGCTGCCTAACGTAGCCTGGACCAATGAAGGCGCCATCTCACTGGCAGACCTGCCTAAGCGCCAGCTGGCAGCCCGCGCTCAGGGCCGCATCATCGACGTTCACTCGGTCGATAAATTCCCGAAAATGGCCAATTACGTTGTCCCTGCCGGTACCCGTATTGCCGCTACCTCCCGTGTCCGTCTGGGTGCTCACGTTGGCGAAGGCACGACCGTCATGCATGAGGGCTTTATTAACTTTAACGCCGGTACACTGGGTGTAAGCATGGTCGAAGGACGCATCTCTGCCGGAGTTGTTGTCGGCAACGGTTCTGACCTGGGCGGTGGCTGCTCGACGATGGGAACCCTGTCCGGTGGCAACAACGTGGTAATCTCCGTCGGCGAAAACTGCCTGCTGGGTGCCAACGCAGGTCTGGGCCTGCCGCTGGGCGATCGCTGTACCATTGAAGCAGGCCTGTACATCACTGCCAGCTCCAAAGTGACGGTTCTGGATGACCAGAACAACGAGGTTAGCATCGTCAAAGCAGCTGAACTGGCGGGCAAACCTGATCTATTGTTCCGTCGTAACTCTCAGACCGGTCGTGTCGAAGTGAAGACCAATAAATCAGCTATCGAGCTTAACGAAGAGCTGCACGCGCACAACTAAGCCTCTGGCGTCTCAGGGTGCTGCCAGCCGCAGCACCCAATTACTCACCTCTCCAACTGCCACCCGGCGTTAAGGTAAAACCAATGTCTCAATTCAGTGCCACCATCGAACTCGCCCAGCAACTGATCTCACGTCGCTCCGTCACCCCGGAGGATGACGGCTGTCAGGCGCTGATGATCGAACGTCTGGAAGCGCTGGGCTTTCATATCGAACGGCTGCAGTTTGAAGAAGTGACAAATTTCTGGGCGCGCCGGGGCAGCAAAGGGCCGCTATTCTGCTTTGCCGGACATACCGATGTCGTGCCAACAGGCCCGGAAGCCAACTGGGACCACCCGCCCTTTGATCCTGTTATTGAGGATGGTTTTCTCTGTGGCCGTGGCGCCGCCGATATGAAAGGCAGTCTGGCGGCGTTTATCACCGCACTGGAGCGTTTTTTAGAGCATCATCCCGATCACGATGGCTCTATTGCCCTGCTGATCACCAGCGATGAAGAGGGCCCCTTTATCAATGGCACTACACGGGTCATCGATCATCTGGAAGCCCGCAACGAGAAGATCACCTGGTGTATCGTTGGCGAACCCTCCAGCACCACCAAAGTGGGCGATGTTATTAAAAATGGCCGCCGCGGCTCAATCAGCGGCGACCTGACCATCCGCGGGATACAGGGCCATGTCGCTTATCCCCATCTGGTCGAGAACCCAATCCATCTGGCGGCGCCCGCCCTGAACGATCTGGCCTCTGAGCTGTGGGATGAGGGTAATGAGTTTTTCCCTCCTACCAGTTTTCAGATCTCAAATATTCATGCCGGCACTGGCGCCACTAATGTGGTACCGGGACAGATCGATGTACAGTTCAATCTGCGCTTCTCCACCGAGTTAAGCGCCGAGCAGATCAAGGAGCGAACCTATGAGATCCTCAATCGCTATGGCCTGAATTTCGATATCAACTGGACCCTCAGCGGCAACCCCTTTATTACCGAGCGCGGCGATCTGGTCGATGCCTGTGTCGATTCAATCAAGGCGATCACGGGCTTAGACACCGAGCTGTCGACCTCCGGCGGAACCTCAGACGGACGCTTCATTGCGCCGACAGGGGCACAGGTTGTCGAGCTGGGGCCGATTAACGCCACCATCCATAAGGTTAACGAGCGGGTGAAAGCCGATGACCTGGACACGCTGTCTTCGCTGTATGAAAACATTATGGCAAAACTGCTGGCGCGGTAACCGGAATGAACTTCGATCTGAACTGCCCTGTCTGCCTGCAACCCTTAAGTGGTGACAGCAAGCATCTGGAGTGCCCTAACCGACACTGTTTTGATGCCGCAAAGCAGGGCTACTGGAATCTGTTGTTAGCCAACCAGAAACGCTCCAAAGATCCCGGTGACAATACTGAGATGGTACAGGCACGACGCAACTTTCTCGCGCTCGGGCATTATCAGCAACTGGCAGACACCATCGCCGCCCGAGTGGCCGGGACAGCCATTGAACAACCGGCAACCCGCATCCTTGATATGGGTTGTGGTGAGGGTTACTACACCTGCCGGATGCAACAACAACTTGAGCTCAGCAGTGGCGAATATCAGCTGGCCGGTCTGGATATCTCGAAACATGCGATTAAAGCCGCCTGCAGCCAGAGCAAAACCATTACCTGGATGGTGGCTTCCGGTGCGCGGATGCCGGTGGCTGACAAGTCTCTTGACCTGATCACAGTACTGTTTAGTCGCCTGATGGCCGAAGAGTTCTGTCGCACGCTGAAACCAGGAGCGGAACTGCTGATCGCCTACCCTGGAGAGGATCACCTGATAGAGCTGCGGAACCTGATCTACGATGAGGTACGCCACTCCGGCTTTAATCCGGCAACGGTGCTGGGTGAATCATTTGAGCATATCGCCACAGAACCGGTCAGATACCACTTCACCCTGCCCGACCAGACCCAGATCAGTCAGTTACTGGCAATGACGCCCCACGGCTGGCGGATCAATCAAGCCGCCCGTGAACGGCTGGCAGAACTGAGCCAGTTGGAGCTCACGCTTGATGTCTGTCTGGCACGTTTCCGGCGGATCTGAATAATGCGCAGCCGCAGCTTCAGACAACGCCTGCGTTTGCGCCTGATTCACCGCGCCGACAACATCAGGCAAAATCTGACCATTCTGTTATGCGGTATCGGCATATTTATGATCGGTTTTATCGCTCTGGTGATTGCACAATTCATGTTAGCGGAAAGCCTGCAACGTGAAATTATCGCGCTTATCGGTCTGATTCTCGCAATTTGCGGGGCAATAACCGCAGCCTTCGGCTATATTAGCCTGAGCATCCTGCGGATTTTCCGTTTTCTGTTAACCGACCATCAACCTGAGCTGAACTCTGACAAAAGCCATGACTGAAGATCAACGCCATCCCGATATTGAGATCTACATTAAAGACCGTTCACTCGAACGGATAACCCAATGGCTGCAAAGTGTCTGCCAGTCGCTCAAGCGGGATTTTGAGCAGGGTCAGGTACACCATTTTATCGGCAGTATAGATGGCTGTGAGATCCCTGTGATGATCCATGAGAAGGTTTCAGGCAAAGCCTGGACCAGCATCTGGTTTAACTCTGACCAGACGCCATGGATCAAAGACCTGGATTGCGCAGAACAGGCGGCTCGCGAGCTGGACACCGAGATTCGCTGTATCGCCAGTGGCTGGACCACCGGGGATGACCCGGATGAATGGTGGCGGGTCGAAAAGGAGATGATCGAAAAGATCCACTGGCGCACTTAACGCTGAAACGCGCCATTGAAATACGTTAAGCTAAAGCAGGACTATTCAGCAGCGGAGTTATCCACAACCTGAAACCGCTTACGCGCGGGCGCTAAACTGCTGACCCGAACGATCGATCTCATCCAGCATCAGCCGCCCCGCCGAAGCAAGACCAATACGGGCAAAATCATCGGCCGCAGAGGCACTCCGGAGCGGCGTATGCGCCTGCACGTCAATATGGCTGAGCAGGTATGCGAAATCCCCCGGATTATTCTCGCTCACCGCACTGTTCAGACGCCCAGCCACTTCACCGGTGTACAGCGAGTCCGGATCAGGGTATGCCAGCAACTCAGGCTCAGGCAGGCTAAACCCTTCAGTTAATGTTCTGCCTTTCTGAGTCTGGTACTCTGCGGCACTGATCAGACTCAGCAGCATAGAGAACTGCGCACCACGCCCCTCATTAACCGCATGGGTTAACGAAGAGGTATAGCCCTCAATCCGCTGTTCTAACTGTTCAAGCCGTTCAATCTGCATCAGAAAACCACAACAACCAGGTTAAAATAGAGTCCGTTATAATTCGGCCTGAAACCGGATTTCTTGAGTATTTTCTGACACTTATTATATTTAAGGCGATACCGCCCCCGATTGACCTCAGATAATAGAGATCCGTTAGCCCTGCGATGGGGTTACAGTTTCAGATAGTGCATAAAGGCCCGTACCAGTTGATTGGGGCCGGCTTCAGGAGACACCACCACCGACAGCTGCCGGGACAGCTCTAATGGCGTCTGCAACAGCACCAGCTCCCCTCTGCGCAGCTCCTCATCGACCGCCAGCCGGGACAGGCATCCAATTCCAAGACCAGCCTTAACCGATTGCTTAATCGCTTCCTGACGGTTCAACGCCATCACCATCGAGACACTACCACCAACCCGTTGCATCGCCCGATCGAAAACTTCACGGGTGCCCGACCCCTGCTCCCTGAGAATCCAGCGTTGCTGTCGCATCTGCTCAACATCCAGCTGCCCCTCCCGGGCCAGGGGATGCCCATGACTGCAAAACACCTGCAATTTATCACTCTGCCAGGGAATAATCTGCAACTGGGGATGCGACGCAGGACCTTCAATCAGACCGATATGCGCCTGACCTTTCTCCAGTTTAACGATCACCTGCCGGGTATTGGCGATCTGCAAGTCAGGTTCAATCTCTGGAAACTGCTCAAGGAAACCCGCCATCAGTCCTGGAAACAGATAACTGGCGATTGTCACACTGGCAGCTACCCGGAACGGACCACTGAGGCCACAGCTGTAAGGTGTTTTAAGGCTATCAACGTTTATCAGAATATCCCGGACCCGCGGCAGAATATCCCGCCCCATATCCGTTATAACCAACTCTCGGCTGTTACGACTGAACAATCGGTAACCCAGCGCCATTTCCAGCTCTTTCAACGCCTGACTGGCCGCCGACTGGCTGAGCGCCTGCTCATCAGCTGCTGCGGTCAGCCGCCCCAGACGAGCGGTCGCCTCAAATATTTTCAGTTGCCTGAGAGACATACTCATTATTCGGTTTTTCTTATATCAAATATTAAAAGCATCCATTTTACTTAAGCCTATGGAAAATGGAAGATAGTCTGCAGTGACCCATAACGACCAGCAGCGGATAACGGCTGCCGTTTAACGTCGGCTTACAGTGCTTCTAATAGCGTTTTAGAAAGTAGAGTTACGCATACCGTCCCAACCAAAATCGACCCGAGTCTGAGCCATGCCAAGATTTATCCTGCTTCCTATTATTGCCATTTTGGCGCTTGGGCTGGCGAGCCTGGATCCCATCGCTGAAATAGGGCTCAGCGCACTGCCGCTGGCCATTGTTCTGGGAATGCTCCGGGGCCACTTCGAGCACCGAACGCCCACCACAGATGACTGCCGCTTCACCCTGTTCTGCCAACAGCGTTTACTTCGTGCCGGTATCGTACTGTTTGGTTTTAGTCTGAGTCTGGAACAGATATTGGCTGTCGGCTGGCAGGCACTGCTACTGGATGCCGCCATCATTGCCACTATCTTCACTGTCGGCACCTGGATTGGCATACGATTTTTCAAACTGCATCGCGATGTCGCCATGCTCACCTCGGTTGGCAGCGCCATCTGCGGTGCGGCAGCGGTACTTGCAACCGAATCGGTCCTCAAGCCCAAACAACAGCATGTCACCGTTGCGGTGGCCAGCGTCGTCTTATTCGGTACTCTGGCGATGTTCAGTTACCCATTAATTTATCAGTTTGCCGATATGAGTGAACAGGCGTTCGGTATCTATATCGGCAGCACAGTACATGAGGTAGCGCAGGCGGTTGCTGCCGGAGAATCGATCAGCGGTGAAACACTGCAGACGGCAGTCGTGGTTAAACTCATCAGAGTGATGATGCTGGCCCCTTTCATCCTGCTGCTGAGTTCAGGCCTGAACCGTGCTGCTGCAAACAAGACAGAGGGTGGAAAAATAATAATACCCTGGTTTGTGTTCGGCTTTATCGCCGCGACCGCAGTCAACAGTGTGGTAACAATACCCGAATCATTACTAGGTGCGCTTAAACTGAGCAGTCAGTTCAGCCTGGCGCTGGCGATGGCCGCTCTAGGCCTGCAAACCCGCTGGATAACGATAAAACAGGCGGGACCCAAGCCCCTGTTGCTGGCACTGATACTCTTTCTGATGCTGATTTTCGGCGGCTACTTTCTGAATCTGCTGCTGATTATTGCTTAGCTTAAGCGCTTTACTTAACAGCCTGTTGACGAGCGCGACTTATCAAAGCCCCCGACGCAAAGCAATCGGGGCACAGAGATACCGTTAAGACTTAACGTACTCGATCGCATTAATATACCAATACGCTTCACCGGCTGGCGTCTTAACCAACACCTCATCACCCACCTCTTTTTTCAACAGACCTCTGGCCATAGGCGAATCGATAGAGATGTAATCTTTGCGCTCAAAAATTTCATCGTAGCCGACAATACGCAAACGCTTGGTCTCACCGGCATCGTTCTCAATCTCAACCCATGCACCGAAGAAAACTCGGCCTTCCTGCTCCGGCGCATAATTGACAATGCCCAGCTCATCAATACATTTACGCAGGTATCTGACCCGGCGATCAATCTCCCGTAAACGTTTTTTATTGTATTGATAGTCCGCATTCTCACTGCGATCCCCCAGACTGGCAGCCCAGGTAACCTTCTGAGTGACCTCGGGGCGCTCTTTTCGCCACAGAAAATCCAGCTCCTCTTTGAGCTTGTCGTAGCCTTCCTGGGTAATTAATCGTGCTCGCATCGGCCAATAGTACCTTCACATCAAGATCTGCCGTTCTGTTAAGTATCGCTATAGCGGCAGATGTTATGCTGCCTGATCAGGCAGTCCGGGATAAGGAGTGCATTTTTACCACAGAGGACTCTGAGAGCACAGAGAAAAAGTGTGAGCCCGCAGAGCTAACAGCTCTCGTTTTCCAGGACTGTACTGTCTCGCGCGGCGTCTGAATCGCGCCCTATTTTCAAGAATAGCCCCTCATCCGGCATCTGCTACAACTTTTGGCCATAAAAAATCGCCTAACCCCTAGTCAAGAGTAGCGGCTTAATTCAGAAGTCATAGACCTTATTTGGGCGTCGTATAGGATTACTGCGCGCTGTGCGCTTGCCCTTCAGGCCATCGTCGCAGGCTCCGATGTTTTCTCGCTACGCTCGGCTCGAACCTATATGTTTTAAAAACAGGTTCTCATCCTATATGTGCCACAAATTTCAGGCATAAAAAAACCACCCTACGGTGGCTATTTATTAGAAGTGGTGGGTCGTATAGGATTACTGCGCGCTTCGCGCTTGCCCTGCGGGCCATCGTCGCAAGCTCCGATGTTTTCTCGCCGAAAAGCAGCTCGAATCGAACCTATATGTTTTAAAAACAGGTTCTCATCCTATATGTGCCACAAATTTCAGGCATAAAAAAACCACCCTACGGTGGCTATTTATTAGAAGTGGTGGGTCGTATAGGATTCGAACCTATGACCAATTGGTTAAAAGCCAACTGCTCTACCAACTGAGCTAACGACCCACACCGAACTTCTTTTTCCCCATGCCCACTATTCTCCTGAGAGAAAGTGGTGGGTCGTATAGGATTCGAACCTATGACCAATTGGTTAAAAGCCAACTGCTCTACCAACTGAGCTAACGACCCGTTGTGGCTCCTCGAGCTGGACTCGAACCAGCGACCAATAGATTAACAGTCTACTGCTCTACCAACTGAGCTATCGAGGAACAACGTTCTCACTATGGCGGAGGGGCAGGGATTCGAACCCTGGGAGGGCTATTAACCCTCGCTGGTTTTCAAGACCAGTGCTTTCGACCACTCAGCCACCCCTCCAGTGAGGTGGCGTATATTAAAGGATTCCGTGTTTGTGTCAATACTGTAGAAGGCAAAAAGTTAATTTTTTGCAGAATTTTCCCAGATCAGAGTGCCGATAAATATCAGCACCGTTCAGCTCATTCCCAGACTGTACTTCTCGCCATAGGTTTCACTGCGCCGATACTCCCCCGGTGTCATTCCGGTCCACTTCTTGAAAGAGCGGAAAAACGCTGAAGGTTCATCAAATCCCATCAACGCCGCCACATCATTAATCGACAGTTGCGGGGAGTCCATATAGTTTATCGCCGCTTTCTTACGACACTCATCCTTAATCTTCTGATAAGAGCTTCGCTCCTCTGCCAGACGGCGGCGCAACGTTGAAACCGACATATTCAGTTTGAAGGCCACCTCTTCAGCCCCCGGCAGTTCACGGCTAAAATCCTTACCTAACATCGCTTTAACCTGCGAGCGCAGGCTCTGATCGTTATCCACCATAACAATCAACTGATAAGGTGCAGTTTGCAAAAAACCCCGTAAGCTTTCGTCATCCTGAATAATGGGGTAATCAAGATAGCGGGCAGGGAAAACGATCGCATTATCGTGCTGATCAAACTTCACCTCCGACTGAAACAATGTTTCATAATGATAGCTGTCCTCCTGACGGGGAAAGGTAAAATAGGCCGCTTTCAGATCCAGCCGGGAACCAATCAGCCAGCTAATAAAATGGTGCCACATCGACAACCCGGTACGAACAACAGCAGGCGCCTCATTCTGCAACATTTCACGCACCTCTTTGCCGGGTACGGAACTGACCGGCGCAAAGGAGAGCTTGGCGTATCGTCCCTTGCGTACCAGACGGGGCTTTACCTTAGTGCCGCGACAAATCTCATAAAAAGCACTGCACCGATAGATCGCCCGCTCCAGCGTCGGACAGTGAATGATAGCGTGGCACATCATCCGGAAAGTACCATTAGGTACCCGCCCTCCCGACACCATACCAAAGGACTCATCCTGTGCCGTCCACATGATCCGCTGGTATAGCTGACCGAATTTGATAGCAGAAAATTCAGTTCTTTGTTCAATTTCTGTTGGCTCAATCCCGACAACAGCCAATAACTCATCAAGGTTGTAGCCCTGTTTCTCAACCTGCGACAGAAGATAGCGGACATAACCTGTTGGAACGGTGATGGTCTTTTCCATCTTTTCATCTCAACTTTTCTGTTATTTTTGTAATTTAAATCAATTCAGATAGTTTTCTTTTAACTTATATCATGCACAACGAAAAAAATAGCCGAGACATTTTTTGTCAGTGATAATGACAGCTATTGTTATTGAGAATACACCGCCAGATGAAGGATTATCTATTCTGCCTTAACTTCAAACTACGTGTGTCTGAGATCTGAAATCTGATCAGAGGCAAGCTATATCCAGGCAAACAGGGTCTGGCTGAATAAACAAAAATAACAAGTTACCGAGAAGGTGAATTAAATGGCAAAGAGATCGATACGGACGTCAGCCCCCTGGCGTGCCACTCCGATGCGAAGCAAGCTCGCACGAAGTGTAACCCTGACAATGCTGACAGCCTCAATCGCCGGACCGGCAGCCGCTGTAGAATTTAATCTTGGAGAGATCGAAGGCCGGTTTGATTCGCAGCTGTCGGTTGGCTCTAGCTGGCGGTTAAGCAACCCGAACGAGGGCCTGATCTCTAAGGCTAACAGTGGTACCAGTGCGGGTTCAGGTTCATACGATGACGGCACTCAAAACTACTCCAAAGGCGATGCCTTCTCGACTGTTTTTAAAGGCGTACATGACCTTCAGCTGAGCAAGGACAATATCGGTGTCTTTATTCGTGGTAAATACTGGTACGACTATGCCATGAACGAAGGCAATGCCAACCACGGACATATCCCCAACGGCTACGCATCAAACACCTCACTGGATGACAGTGGTTTTAATGATTATGCCAAATTTTCCGGTGCGGAAATTCTCGACGCTTATATTTTTGGCTCATTTGACATCAATGATAAACCACTCGATGTCCGTGTCGGTCGTCAGGTCGTCAACTGGGGCGAGAGTACCTTTATTCAAGGCGGCATTAACGTCATAAACCCCTTTGATGTGAGTGCATTTCGCCGCGCAGGCGCGGAAGTAAAAGAAGGCCTGCTACCGGTTAATATGGCTTTCGCCTCAATGGGCCTGACCGATAATCTTAGTGTTGAAGGTTTTTACCAGCTAGAGTGGGAAAAGACCGCTATCGATGGCTGCGGTACCTATTTTTCGACCAATGACTTCACTGCGGAAGGCTGTAATGGGATTCGTGTCCGCAGTGACAACCCAGCACTGGCAGCAACAAACGCTCCGGACTCAGTTTATTTCAATACATTCGATGGCAGCGCTCCTTTTAATACTGACCTTGTGGTCAACAGAGCGGCTGATGGCATCAGAGATGCTAAGGACAGCGGCCAGTTTGGTGTGGCGTTCCGTTACTTTGCAGAACAACTAAACAGCACTGAATTTGGTTTATACCTGGCTCGCTACCATAGCCGCCTGCCCATTATCAGCGGGGTAAAAACAACCAGCCCAGCGGGTACTGGTCCTTTCCAGTCACAGTATTTCATAGAATATCCTGAAGATATCACATTGGTTGGTGCCAGCTTCAGCACAACGATTGGTGACGTTGCCTGGTCAGGAGAAGTCAGCCATAAGAAAGATGTACCTGTTCAGTTAAACGGACCTATGCTGGTTGCATCTATGCTGACTC